>JBILUT010000222.1:0-3690 GCA_044370875.1 Polaromonas sp.
GCTACCGACGGCGCCAAGGCCGACGAGGCCAAGCGGCGCATTGAGGAGATCACGGCCGAGGTGGAGATCGGCAAGGTCTATGAGGGACCGATCACCAAGATCCTGGATTTCGGGGCGCTGGTCAATCTGCTGCCCGGCAAAGACGGATTGCTGCACATCAGCCAGATCGCTCATGAGCGCGTGGAGAAGGTGACCGACTATCTGGCTGAAGGACAGGTGGTGCGTGTCAAGGTTCTCGAAACCGATGAAAAGGGCCGCGTCAAGTTGTCGATGAAGGCCCTGATCGAGAAGCCCGCCCAGAACTGAGCACCCCTGGATCGTTGATCCAGACCTCAGGACCGAAGGTGACAGAAAAGTCCCGATGAAAGCTGTCGAGATCTCAGCCCCTGGCGCGCCCGAAGTGCTGCGTCTGGTTGATCGCCCCGATGCGCAGGCTGGTGCGGGTGAGGTGCTCATCCGCGTTGCAGCCAGTGGGGTCAACCGACCTGACGTGCTTCAGCGCACGGGCAACTATCCGGTACCGCCAGGTGCTTCGGATATTCCCGGGCTAGAGGTGGCCGGCGAGATCATTGCGGGCGACTCGCGGGCCATGGCCGAACGCGGATTGACTCTGGGTCAAAGAGTCTGTGCGTTGGTCGCCGGCGGGGGTTACGCCCAGTTATGCGCGGCACCCGTCGGTCAGTGTCTGCCGGTTCCGCGGGGTTGGTCTGACATTCAGGCTGCCTCTTTGCCCGAAACGTTCTTTACGGTCTGGAGCAACGTCTTTGACCGCTGCAAGTTGCAGGTGGGGGAAACCTTGCTGGTGCAGGGGGGCTCCAGCGGCATAGGCGTTACCGCCATTCAAATGGCCAAGGTGGCCGGCGCGCGGGTGATCGTCACCGTGGGTAGCGCCGAGAAGGCGAAGGCTTGTGTCGATCTGGGTGCCGATCATGCCATTGTTTACAAGACGCAGGACTTTTCCGCCGAGGTGATGCGGCTGACCGATGGACGCGGTGCGAACGTCATCCTCGACATGGTGGGTGGCGCTTACGTTCCCCGCGAGATTGATTGCCTGGCCGATGACGGCCGACTGGCCCTCATTGCGCTGCAAGGGGGTGCCAAGACTGAAATCAACCTGGGGCCCATTCTTCGCCGTCGGCTGACTCTGACCGGATCGACCCTGCGTCCGCGTAGCATCGCTTTCAAGACTGCGATTGCGCAAAGTCTGCAGTCGCAGGTCTGGCCCCACCTCGACACGGGGCGGATCGTGCCGGTGATCCACAGTACGTTTGAAGCGGCTGATGCAGTCCGGGCTCATGCGCTGATGGAATCGAACCAGCACATCGGAAAAATCGTGTTGACTTGGTGAACTTGAGCATGAATCAGCTGATTGCGGCCAACTGGAAAATGAACGGGTCTCTGGAGTCCAACCGGGCCCTGCTCACCGCTTTGGCTCAAGGTCTCGGTGCAAAGCCGCAGGCGGACGTGGCGGTCTGCATTCCAGCCCCTTATTGGGCTCAATTTCGCGCTCTGTCAGAGCAGCTGGACGGCCTGCACCATGTTGCGCTGGGTGCCCAGGATGTTTCTGCGCACGCCAGCGGTGCTTACACAGGTGAGCTGGCGGCGTCCATGCTCAGGGATTGGGGCTGCCGGTATGTGATCGTTGGCCATTCCGAGCGCAGGCAGTACCACGGCGAAACCGACGAGTTGGTGGCGCAGAAGGTCAGTCAGGCTCTGGCCTGCGGCATCACGCCGATCGTCTGTGTGGGTGAGACCCTGGCCCAGCGCGAGGTGGGGCAGACATTTGACGTGGTCAGGCGCCAGTTGGCGGCGGTGGTCCATGCCGTCGGCCCTTGCACCAGCGAGATGGTCTTGGCCTACGAGCCAGTCTGGGCGATTGGTACCGGCAAGACCGCCACGGCCGAGCAGGCCCAGGAGGTTCATGCGGTGCTTCGCGCTCAGTTGAAAGCGGCCACCGAACAGTTCCGGCGGGTTCGCATTCTTTACGGCGGGAGCATGAATGCAGCCAATGCAACGGATCTGCTTGCGCAGCCTGATGTGGATGGTGGCTTGGTCGGTGGCGCCTCCCTCAAAGCGGCTGATTTTTTGTCCATCATTGGCGCCTCGCGCCGATGAGGGCCCTTGTGTTTTAGGAGTTGAGCATGGATATTCTTCTCACTGTTTTATTGGCTGTGCAGATTCTGTCGGCTCTGGTCATGACTGCGCTGATTCTGATTCAGCATGGCAAAGGTGCTGATATGGGCGCGGCTTTCGGCAGTGGTTCCTCCGGTAGCCTCTTTGGTGCCACGGGTAGCGCCAACTTCCTTTCGCGCTCTACGTCGGCGCTGGCCGTTGTATTCTTTGTCAGTACCTTGGCCCTGGCCTACTTTGGCAGCGCACAGCCGCGCACCAGTTCCAGCGTGCTCGAGGGGGCGCCTGTGCCAGCGGCCCAGCAGATTCCCGGTTCAGCGCCGGCCCCTGCTGCTGAAGGCTCGGCACCGGCCTCGGTACCGGCTCCATCGTCTGCAGTGCCCGGACCCGCCCAGATTCCGGCCAAGTAAGCCGCCGTAGCGTGTGCGTGATCGAGCCCAGCGCGAGGGGCGATCACGCCCAAGCCGCATGTTTTCCCTCGTAAATGCGGTCTTTTCGGAGTAAACTATTTAGGCCTTTGCAGCAGGATCTTCCTCATTCCTGCGAATCAACTGCAAGGCGCTTACACGCAGAGCGGACGTGGTGAAATTGGTAGACACGCTATCTTGAGGGGGTAGTGGCGAAAGCTGTGCGAGTTCGAGTCTCGCCGTCCGCACCAAGAATGGGCAGAAAACGCGTTTCGTGAGGGCGTGCAAGCCTCGAGTCAGGTCTGAAGGACAGTCTCGGGGTTTTGTGCGGAGCGGGCGCGTCTAAGGCAGCATGACACGATGAATCTCGACCAGTACCTTCCAGTCCTGATGTTCATTCTGGTGGGGGTCGCAGTTGGCGTCGTTCCCCAGGTTCTGGGTAAATTGCTGGGCCCCAATCGCCCCGACAGCGAAAAAAATTCCCCCTATGAATGCGGCTTCGAGGCCTTCGAAGACGCCCGCATGAAGTTCGATGTGCGCTATTACCTGGTGGCCATCCTCTTCATCCTGTTCGATCTCGAAATAGCCTTTCTCTTTCCCTGGGCGGTGGCCTTCAAGGACATCGGCCTGGTGGGCTTCTGGGCCATGATGGTTTTTCTAACCATTTTGGTGGTCGGCTTCATTTATGAGTGGAAAAAGGGCGCACTGGATTGGGAGTGAGGGTGCAGGGCTCAAAGGGCTCTGACACGGGTTCGCAATCGTTTGGCGCGAGGGGTCGCATATGTCACTTGAAGGTGTATTCAACGAAGGCTTCATGACCACCAGTTACGACTCGGTGGTCAACTGGGCCAAGACCGGTTCGCTCTGGCCCATGACCTTTGGTCTGGCTTGTTGCGCGGTAGAAATGATGCACGCTGGCGCTGCGCGTTATGACATCGATCGTTTCGGCATGTTGTTTCGTCCCAGCCCGCGCCAGTCCGATCTGATGATCGTGGCCGGTACTTTGTGTAACAAGATGGGGCCTGCCCTGCGCAAGGTCTACGACCAGATGTCCGAACCGCGCTGGGTGATCTCCATGGGCTCGTGCGCCAACGGAGGGGGGTACTACCACTACAGCTATTCGGTGGTGCGTGGCTGTGACCGCATCGTTCCG
>JBILUT010000224.1:0-3660 GCA_044370875.1 Polaromonas sp.
CGGTTTGTGGCGAGATGATTTTTTTGCGGTCAACGGATTCGATCAGGTCTACCTTGGGTGGGGTCACGAGGATGCTGATTTGGTTCTTCGTCTGCATCACGCTGGAGTGGGTCGAAAGAACGGCTTCTTGGCAACCGAAGTGTTCCATCTGTGGCATCTCGAAAGCCCTAAACTTCATGAGCACATCAATCGTACCCGAGTGATGGAACGACGTGGACTGGGTACCGTGAGGGCCGAGTTGGGGCTGACTGAAGTTGTGGCGTCTGAAGGTACTTCGTCTCCCTTATAGTTATGGTGATGCGAGCGTATGTATGCCTAGTGTTTTGAACCGACGGTCTCTTGTCCTGGGCGCGTTGTCTGTCCCTGTGGGCTCCCACGCCCAATTCCGCGTCGAAGTCACCGGCCTGGGTATGGCTCAGTTGCCCATTGCGCTGCCCGCGTTTAAGACTGAAGAGACGGTTCCGCACAAGATCAGCGCCATCGTCCGGGCCGATCTCGAGCGCAGTGGCATGTTTCGATCGGTTGATGGATCGGGGGTCGCTGTTGATGAGAACTCTCAGCTCAATCAAGCGATTTGGCGGCAGAGGGGCGCTGATTTCATGGTCGCCGGTAGCATCATGGCCTTGGCCAATGGTTCTTTTGATGTGCGATTTCGACTCTGGGACGCGGTGCGTGCCCAGGATCTGGGCGGGCAATCGTTCGCAGTGGCGCCGCAGAATATGCGAATGGTTGCTCACCGCATTGCCGACTTCATCTACGAGAAGTTGATCGGCGAAAAAAGCGTCTTTGCCACGCGCATCACCTTCGTAACCCGCTCATCGGGTCGGCATGCCCTTTGGGTGGCTGACTCCGACGGTGGCAATGCCGAGGCGGTGCTCTCCAGTCCTGAGCCGATCATCTCGCCGACCTGGTCGCCCTCGGGCGCGCACCTGGCTTATGTGTCCTTCGAGTCGCGTAAGCCTGATATCTATGCCTTGGACATGCAGACGCGCCGCCCGCGCTTGATGGCCAATTTCCGTGGATCCAACAGCGCCCCCGCCTGGAGTTCTGATGGCCGCTTTATCGTGGCTACGCTCAGCCGGGATGGTGGTTCGCAGATCTACGCGATCGACGCAACGCTGCGGGGTGAGCCTCGGCGCCTGACTCAATCTCCCAGCATCGACACCGAACCGGCTTGTTCAGCCGATGGCCGTTGGATTTATTTTGTCAGCGACCGAGGTGGTTCGCCCCAGATTTATCGCATGGGTCCTACGGGTGGTTCGGCGGAATGGATCAACACCGGAAGCAAGTACAACGTTTCGCCAGCCATCAGCCCGGATGGGCGTTTTCTGGCCTTTGTCGCGCGCATTGAGGGCGCCTTCAGGCTGCACCTGATGGATCTGGGCTCCCGGTCGGTGACTGCACTGACCGATTCAGCGGCCGACGAAAGCCCGAGCTTTTCGCCCAATGGCAGACTCATCCTCTACGCCACACAGCAGCAAGGACGCGAAGTGCTGATGACCACCACCCTCGATGGTCGGATCAAAGCGGCGCTCATGGGGCAAAATGGGTCTATTCGGGATCCGCATTGGGGACCTTTCGCTCAATGAAGTGCCGGCTTTTTGGGTTTCAAGACTAACTTCAAAAATGGGAGATATCACGATGAAGCGCCTCTTGCTGGTTTCTGTTGGCGCCTTGGCCTTGGCGGCCTTGGTGACCGCTTGTGGTTCTAGCGTTAAGCTGACTGAGGCGCCGGTAGAAGATCGCAACATTTCTGGCGCCGCGGGTGCGCAAACGGCAGGCTCAACAGCAGGGCAGGCCGATGCCAATCGCACAGCGCAGGCGGGTTCGGGTGTGGTAGTCGCCCCGGCCGCAGGAGGAGCCATTTCGGCGGCTGATCTAAACGCTCGCAAGGGCCCGGCGCCTGTGCCAGCCAACCTGGCTCGGATCATTTACTTTGATTACGACAGCTTCGAGATCAAGCCTCAGTTTCAGCCGGTGGTGCAAGGGCACGCTCAATACCTGAGCGCGAACAAGGAAAGAAAGCTTGCTCTGGAGGGGCATACCGACGAGCGGGGCGGGCGTGAATACAACCTGGCGCTTGGGCAAAAGCGGGCAGAAGCTGTGCGTCGGGCTTTGTCGGTGTTAGGGGTGGCCGATGCGCAGCTGGAGGCCACCAGTTTCGGCCAGGAAAAGCCCGCAGCGGCCGGCTCCGATGAGGCCGCCTACGAAAAGAATCGCCGTGTTGAGTTTACCTACCGCTAAGTAGGCACTTCATGTCACGTATAGCTCGTTGTGCTGGCTCGCTCCTTTTGTGCCTGAGCGCCGGTGCTCAGGCCGTGTCTTTGTTCGCTGATAACGAGGCGCGTCAGGAGATCCTCAATCTGCGCCAGCGCATCACGACGCTCGAGCGCCTGGTCCAGGAAGAGAGCAGAGCGCGCCGCGAGCTGGCTGATCAGTTGCAGGCCAAAGAGCAGGCGCAGCGCAAAGAAATCGAGCAGTCTGTGCAGAGCGCGCTCGAGCGGGTCAGCAAGTGGACCGAAGAGCAGTCTCAGTTGCGCCGGGGAAGCCTGGAACTGCTCAACCAGATCGAGCAGCTGCGTCAAGACCTGGCCCGGCTTCGTGGCGAAAACGAGGCGCTCAGAGATTTCGTCGCAGGTTTCCAGCGTAGCCTGGCAGACGTACGGCAGGGTATGAGCGGCGTCCAGGCCGGCCTGGTTGAAGTGCAGCGCAACGTCAAGGACAGCTCGGCGCAGATGGATGAGCGTATCCGCAAGGTCGAGCCGGTCAAGGTCACGGTCGATGGCCGGGAATTTGAAGCCATGCCGGCCGAGGCCGCAGCCTTCGATGCGGGCGTGAAGGCCGTGCGGGCGAGTGAACACAAGCCGGCCCAGGCAGCGTTCGAACAGTTTTTGGTGCGCTACCCGGCCAGTGGTTACCGCCCCTGGGTACTTTATTGGTTGGGCACCTCGCAGTACGCCACCGAAGAGTTCAAGGCGGCGCAGACCAGCTTTCGCGCGGTTGTGCGTGATTTCCCGGCCCATCCCCGGGCCGCTGATGCGATGCTGGGCCTGGCAAGCGTGCAGTCGGACCTCAAAGAGCCCAGGGCTGCGGTTCGAAAAACGCTGGAAGATTTGATCAAGGCTTATCCGGACTCGGGGGCTGCCTCGACGGCCCGGGAGCGGCTGTCCAAATTCAAATAAGGGTTCAGACTCTACGGCCGGGCGGCTTTGGGTGCCGATCCGGCAGGCTGTAAGTCGCCCGCCTAAAATCGAGGCATGGAGATTTCACAATTCAGTGCCCTGCAGCAGCAGGTGCTTTGGGGAGCCTTTGGTCTGGCCTTCCTGTTTGGTCTGATCGGACAGCGTACGCATTTCTGCACCATGGGGGCAGTCAGCGACATCGTCAGCATGGGCGATTGGTCACGAATGCGCATGTGGGCCCTGGCCGCCGGCGTTGCCATGATCGGTTTTCAGGGCTTGGCCTATCTTGGCTGGATCGAACCGGCCCGTACGCTCTACGCCTCTGAGCGGTTTATCTGGCTGTCTGCCTTGGTCGGCGGCGGCTTGTTCGGGGTGGGCATGGTTCTCGGTTCAGGCTGCGGCAGCAAGACATTGATTCGCATTGGAGGCGGTAGCCTGAAGTCGGTGGTGGTTTTCGTGGTGATGGGTTTAGCCGCTT
>JBILUT010000225.1:0-3654 GCA_044370875.1 Polaromonas sp.
GGCGCTGCGCAAGGTCTACGACCAGATGTCCGAACCGCGCTGGGTGATCTCCATGGGCTCGTGCGCCAACGGAGGGGGGTACTACCACTACAGCTATTCGGTGGTGCGTGGCTGTGACCGCATCGTTCCGGTGGATGTGTATGTGCCGGGCTGTCCGCCTACGGCCGAGGCGCTGCTCTACGGCATCATCCAGCTGCAGCAGAAGATCCGCCGTACCCACACCATTGCGAGGGCCTGAGATGCCATTTGACGCCGTATTGACCGCCGCGCAGCAAAGGCCGGCGCCAGAGACGCTCAAGCAAACCCTTGAAGAGGCGCTCGGGTCGAAGGCCCGGCGCGTTAGCCTGGCCCTGGGTGAGGTCACCGTTCTCGTCTCGCGCGCCGACTGTCTGGATGCCGCGGTGCTGCTGCGTGATCACCCAGCTTGCCGTTTTGAGCAGCTGATTGACCTGTGCGGCGTTGATTTCAGCGACTATAAGTCCGGCCAGCACGAGGGCCCGCGCTTTGCGGTGGTGTCCCATTTGCTGTCTGTCAGCCTCAACCAGCGGGTGCGGCTCAAGGTGTTCTGTGATGACGATGATTTTCCGGTGCTGCCCTCACTCACTGAAGTCTGGAATTCGGCCAATTGGTTCGAGCGGGAAGCCTTCGACCTGTTTGGCATCATCTTTGACGGCCACAGCGACCTCAGGCGTATCCTGACGGATTACGGCTTTATCGGCCACCCCTTCCGCAAGGACTTTCCCACCACCGGGCACGTGGAGATGCGTTACGACCCAGAGCAAAAGCGCGTCATCTACCAGCCGGTCAGTATCGAACTGCGCGAGATCACCCCGCGCATCATTCGCGAAGAGGGCTACGCGGGTCGGCCCGTCGGCAGCAGGGATTGAGGGTCCCAACATGGCAGAAATCAAGAACTACACCCTGAACTTTGGGCCCCAGCATCCCGCGGCCCATGGCGTGCTGCGTTTGGTGCTCGAGCTCGATGGCGAAGTTATTCAGCGTGCCGACCCGCACATCGGGCTGCTCCACCGCGCCACGGAAAAGCTGGCCGAGAGCCGCACGTTCATTCAGTCTCTGCCCTATATGGACCGCCTGGACTACGTGTCGATGATGTCCAACGAGCATGCCTATTGCCTGGCTATAGAGAAGCTGATGGACGTTGAGGTGCCCGAGCGCGCGCAGTACATCCGGGTCATGTACGCCGAGATCACGCGCTTGCTCAATCACCTGCTCTGGCTGGGCTGCCACGGCTTTGACTGCGGCGCGATGAACATCCTGATTTATTGCTTCCGCGAGCGTGAGGCGCTGTTTGACATGTACGAGGCGGTATCGGGGGCGCGCATGCATGCCGCCTATTTCCGTCCGGGCGGCGTTTACCGCGACCTGCCCGACACCATGCCGCAGTACAAGGCCAGCAAAGTGCGCAACGCGAAGGCGATTGCGGCCCTTAACGAGAACCGCCAGGGCTCGCTGCTGGACTTCATTGATGACTTTGTGCGCAAATTTCCGAAGCTGGTTGACGAGTACGAAACCCTGCTCACGGATAACCGCATCTGGAAGCAACGCACCGTGGGCGTGGGCGTGGTCACGCCTGAGCGCGCTCTCAATCTGGGTTTTACCGGGCCCATGCTGCGCGGCTCGGGCATCGCCTGGGATCTGCGCAAGCATCAGCCCTACGATGTTTACGACCGGCTCGATTTCGACATTCCGGTGGGCAAGACTGGCGACTGCTACGACCGCTACCTGGTCCGCATCGAGGAAATGCGTCAGGCCAATCGCATCATCGCCCAGTGCGTCAAATGGCTGCGCGAGAACCCGGGGCCGGTGATCACCGACGACCACAAGGTCGCCCCTCCGGCCCGTGAGGCGATGAAGGCGAACATGGAGGAGTTGATCCATCACTTCAAGCTCTTCACCGAAGGCTTTCACGTACCAGAGGGCCAGGCTTACGCGGCGGTCGAGCACCCGAAGGGTGAATTTGGGATCTACCTGATTAGCGACGGGGCCAACAAGCCCTACCGGCTGAAGATTCGTCCCCCTGGCTTTCCTCATCTGGCCGCCATGGATGAGATGTCGCGCGGCCACATGATTGCCGACGCAGTGGCGGTGATTGGCACCATGGACATTGTGTTTGGAGAGATTGATCGATGAGCCCGTGTTCATCTGCAATGCCACCGCCTGACCGGGCCTGCGTTGCGCATTTGAGCGCGTTTGCTGGTGAGCGGTCCTGCATCGCGAGACCTTCGATGGAGAAGAAAATTGGTTGAGTTTTCCGAGTCCGTGCTTGCGCAGTTTGCGCGTGAGGTGGCCAAGTACCCGGCGGATCAAAAGCAATCGGCGGTGATTGCCTGCCTGACCATCGTTCAGCAGGAGCGGGGCTGGGTCAGCCCGGAGAGCGAGAAGGCTGTGGCCGACTACCTGGGCATGGCACCGATGGCGGTGCATGAGGTCAGCACCTTCTACAACATGTTCAACCTCAAGCCGCTGGGCAAGTACAAGCTCAATGTCTGCACCAATTTGCCTTGCCAGTTGCGCCAGGGTGGTCAGGCGCTGGCTTACCTCGAAGGCAAGCTTGGTGTTTCAATGGGCGACACCACCAGTGACGGCCTGTTCACCTTGCAGCAGAGCGAATGCCTGGGCGCCTGCGCCGATGCGCCCGTGATGTTGGTCAACGATGTGAATATGTGCAGCTTCATGAGCCATGACAAGCTGGACCAACTCATCGATGGGCTGAAGGCCTTGGAGGGCAAATCGTGAGCGTTTCCTCTCTGTTGTCGCAGTTTGCCGCTACCGGCGTGCAGTCTTGTTTTCATGAGCGCCACATTCAGCCGCAAATCATGGCGGGGCTCAACGGCAGCAACTGGCGTCTCAAAGACTATGAGGCTCGGGGCGGCTATGCGGCGCTGCGCAAGATCCTGGGCGCCGATGGTGGCCCCGGCATGACCCCCGATCAGGTGATCGCCGAGGTGAAAGCCAGCGGCCTGCGCGGTCGTGGTGGCGCGGGTTTCCCGACCGGCCTGAAATGGAGCTTCATGCCCCGTCAGTTTCCGGGGCAGAAGTACCTGGTCTGCAACTCTGACGAGGGCGAGCCCGGTACGGCCAAGGACCGCGACATCCTGACCTACAACCCGCATGTGGTCATCGAGGGTATGGCGATCGGCGCATACGCCATGGGTATCACTGCCGGCTTTAATTACATCCACGGTGAAATTTTCCAAACGTATCGGCGCTTCGAGGCTGCCTTGCAAGAGGCCCGCGATGCCGGCCTGATCGGCCCAAACATCCTGGGAAGCCCGTTCTCATTCAACCTGCAGGCAGCCCACGGCTTTGGCGCCTACATCTGCGGCGAAGAGACGGCCCTGCTGGAGTCGCTGGAGGGCAAGAAGGGGCAGCCGCGTTTCAAGCCACCAATCCCGGCAAGCATTGGCCTCTACGGCAAGCCCACCACCATCAACAACACCGAAACCTTTGCGGCAGTGCCCTGATCATCCGCAACAGCGGCCAGGCTTATCTGGAAGTGGGTAAGCCCAACAACGGCGGCACCAAGCTATTTACCGTCAGTGGTGATGTCAACACACCGGGTAATTTTGAAGTGCCGCTGGGCACTCCTTTTGCCAAGCTGCTCGAACTCGCTGGTGGCGTGCGTACAGGTCG
>JBILUT010000226.1:0-3634 GCA_044370875.1 Polaromonas sp.
CTTGCGGGCGGCCTGACTGACCGCATTGCCGGCCATGATGGCCTGGCGGCTGGCAAAACCGCCATGGCCGTAGCCAATCATGGCCGTATCACCCGCCAACACTTCGATGGCCTGCGGCAACAAGCCGAAGTGCGGCGCGCACAGTTGCGCCAGGGTGGTCTTCAAGCCCTGGCCCATGGCCAGAGCCCCGGTGTAGACGGCCACCGTTCCGGAAGGCTGAATCTTCAAACGGACCGACTCATAAGGCCCCCGCCCTGTCGGCTTGACCGAATTGGCCATGCCCCACCCGCGTAAACGCCCCCGGCTCTCCGACGCCTGACGCCTTGCGGCAAAGCCGGGCCGATCGGAGGCCTCAACGGCCCGAGCCTGCAGCGCAGGAAAGTCACCGGAGTCGATGGTCAGCGGCAAGCCGGCACGCGACTTCAGCGGTTTGACATAGGGAATCTTGTCAGCCGGGATCAAATTGCGCTGACGACATTCGACCGGATCAAGGCCCAGCTCACGGGCCAGGCGATCCATCAGCCGCTCCATGACAAAAGCCGCCTGGGGGTATCCAGCGCCGCGAATCGTAGCCACCGGCACCTTGTTGGTGTGGACCACCGACACATCCAAACCATAGGAGGGCACGATGTACGGCCCGGTGATGGACGAGGCCGCGTTGTAAGGCACGTTGGTGCCCTGTGGCGTGTAGGCGCCGTGGTCATGAATCAGGGTGCCACGCAGGCCACGAATCTTGCCCTCGCGGTCTGCTGCCAACTGCACCGACCAGTATTGATCGCGCTCCTGCACCGCCGAAATGAAGTGCTCGCGCCGGTCTTCCACCCACTTGACCGGACGGCCGAGCTTGCGGGCCAGGGCAGGAATCACCACCTCTTCTGGATAGATCATGAACTTGGCACCGAACCCACCGCCAACTTCGGGCGTGATCACCCGCAAGCGCTCCTCGGGCTGGCCCAGCATCAGCGCCAGGGTGTAGTGCAACTCATGCGCCATCTGGGTAGACGACCAAACCATCAGGGTGCCGGTGGACTTTTCCACCTTGGCCAGAACACCGCGCCCCTCTATCGGATGACCGCCTCCGCGGTGCGCCCAAAAATCCTCGCTGATGAGCACTGGCGCTTTCGCAAATTCCTCATCGACCGAACCATAGGCCAGGGTGTAACGCTGCAGGACATTGGAAGACAGCTCGGTGCGTACCGTGGGCGAATCAGGCCTTACCGCGTCGCGGCAATTGGCCACCACCGGCAAAGGTTCGTAGTGAACCTGAACGCGGCTGGCCGCATCTTCAGCCACATGGCGGCTGCTGGCCACCACCACAGCGATGGCCTCCCCGACAAAAGCGACTTCATGGTCTACCAGCACAAAGGGCGTGGTGTTCTCCGGCAGCGCGGCCAGCGCAAAGCCCAGGGGCATGCGCCAGGAAGTCAGTTCGCCAAACAGGTCCTGCTTGACAAAAACGCCCACCACGCCAGGTATGCCGCGGGCTTGCGTGGTGTCGACCGACACGATGCGAGCATGCGCCTGCGCGCTGCGAACAAAGCAGGCGTGGCAGGCATCGTCCATGGGTACGTCATCAAGAAATTGCGCCTGGCCGCGCAGCAGCTGATCGTCCTCGACCCTGGGCGCGCTCTGCCAGATACCCGAGCCCGGGTGGTTGGCCGTCATGGCTGCCCCCCACGCTGCACCGCCGCAACCGCCTTAAGGGCTGCCGCCACAATGTTCTGGTAGCCCGTGCAGCGGCACAAGTGACCCGACAGCACGTCACGTATCGCAGCCTCATCCGGTGCGGGGTGCGTTTCTAAAAGCTCGGTCAGCGACATCAGGATGCCCGGGGTGCAAAACCCGCACTGCAGGGCATGACTGTCATGAAACGCTTGCTGCAGCACACCCAGCGGGCCATCGACCTGCGCCAGACCCTCAACGGTGCGCACCTGGGCTCCTTCTGCCTGCACCGCCAGCATCAGGCAGCTGCGCGAGGAGACGCCATCGACCAGCACGGTACAGGCCCCACAGACGCCATGCTCGCAGCCCAGATGCGTACCCGTCAGACCCAGTTCGTTTCTGAGGAAATCACCCAGGTGCAAACGCGGCTCAGCCTGTCCGCAACGCGGCTGCCCATTGACATGCAGGGTCACTGTTGATGGCTTGTCGATGGCCTTCATTCATCGCTCCACACGGGCCAGGGCCCGTTTCAGCGCCCGCTCGCAGAGCACCTGCGCCAGGTGCTGCCGATACCAGCCTTGCACATGGCTGTCACTGCTTGCTTCGACCGTCCTGCAGCAGGCGGCAGCCGCCTTCAAGTCAGCTGCTTGCGCCCTTGAACCGAGCAACAGCCGCTCAGCCGCGGACACACGCACCGGCATGGACGAAATACCCCCCAAGGTCATCGATACCCGGTCGACCACGCCCTGCTCGTCGAGCTCGATCAAAACGGCCACGGCGACGATCGCAAAGTCGCCATGCCTGCGTGCATACTCCTCGAAGGCATAGCCATGTCCGCGAGCCCAAGGCCGCAAGTGCACCGCCACCAGCATCTCGTCAGGCTCCAGGGACGGCGTCATGTAGCCAGCCGGGAAATCAGCCATCTGGATCTGTCGCTGACCGCGCACGCTGGCGGCTGTCAGCGTGGCATCCATGGCCATGGCAATGGTCGGGATCTCGGCCGAAGGATCGAGCTGGCACAGGCTGCCGCCCACCGTCCCCCGGTTGCGCGTCTGTCGGTGGCCCACATGCAAGATCGCCTCGCGCAGCACCGGCAGGCGGCGCGCAATCAGATCGGAAAACTCGATATCGCGCTGACGAGTCGCCGCACCGATTTCAATGGACTCCCCATGGTCGGTGATGTGCGACAGCTGACCGATGCGTCCGATATCGACCAGCACCTCTGGGAAGGCAAACCGCATATTGAGCATGGCCAGCAAGGATTGGCCGCCCGCCAAGATGCGGGCCCCCTCCATCTCATGGACGGCGCGCAGGGCCTCCTCCAGCGTCTGCGGCAGGACGTACTGAAAGGACGGCGCCTTCATGAACCCATCAGATCTTCGACAGGTCCAGCGAAGACCGGGCGAACAGTTCCTCCGGGGCCACCTGCCGCACCGACAGACCCTGGCCGTAGTGGTACTGGGCGAATTTCTCGATCACATGACGGTTGGCGTCCAGCCCATAGGGCCAGTAGTCCTCGCCCATCAGCGCCTTGGCTTCGTTGTGGTGGTGCACCATCCAGGGCAAGGTCACCGCCAGATGGCAGATCTCGTTGAGTTCATGGACAGCCAGCGCCTTGGCCTTGAGGAAGGCCTTGTACACACTGACGGCCAACCAGGGATGCTGCTCCACCAGGCTCTTGCGAATCCCCACCATGTGCATGATGGGGAAGATCCGGGTGCGCCGGAAATAGTCTTTCTCATCCTCGATGTAGTTTTTGAACAGGCGGCCGACATGGGGGGCGCCGCGCAAAAAGCAGGAGGGCGCACGTGCGCCGATGTAGCCGTCGATTTCGCCGGCCTCGAGCATGCCCGAGAGGGTCTTGTCATCGGGGATCTGCTGCAAATCGATGGACGGGGGCAGCGAAATCGGAGCGCGCTCACCGCGACCGGCCTCTTCGATGCCTCCGCGCCGCCAATGAATGTCGCTGGGC
>JBILUT010000227.1:0-3627 GCA_044370875.1 Polaromonas sp.
GCCGCTTTACCGCCTGGCGCCTGCGCGCCAGGCGGCCACGAAGGCCGCGGCGCGCTCGCCCACCTGACCGGGCGACGAGCCGGGGCTGTACAGCGACGAGCCGATGCCAAACCCGCTGGCTCCTGCCTGCCAGTAAGCGGCCATGTTGGCCGCGCTGATGCCGCCGACCGGCAGCAGCGGCAAATCGCTCGGCAGCACCGCGCGCAGGGCCTTGACCACAGCCGGACTGACCATTTCAGCAGGAAACAGCTTGAGGGCATGCGCCCCTGCCTTCCAGGCTGACCAGGCCTCGGTGGGCGTGGCCACGCCCGGCACACTCACCATCTGCCGGCTTAGCGCCGCTTCCAGCACCCGCTGATCCCAGTGCGGCGAGACGATCAACCGTCCACCCGCCGCATGAATTTCCTCCACCTCTTGCGCGGTTCCGACCGTGCCCGCGCCGACCACCGCTTGCGGGCAGGCGCTGGCAATGGCCGCGATGCTGCGCAGCGCCTGCGGTGAATTGAGCGGGACTTCAATCACTTCAAAGCCGTTTTCAATCAGCGCCTGCGCCACGGGCACCGCTTCGCCCGGCGTGATGCCGCGCAAGATGGCCACCAAGGGGCAGCGTTGCAGGGCCTGCTGGAAGGCCTGGTGAGCAGTTGGGGTCATGGGCTATCCTTGAGTTGCGCCAAGACTGCGGATGGGTAGGGCAGCGGCGCGACTGCGCCATAGCCCTGCACCGAAAGGGCCGCCGCTGCATTGGCGTAACGGGCTGCGTCGATCAGGCTGTGACCCTGTGCCAAGCGGGCCAGCAGGTTGCCCGCGAAACAATCGCCTGCCCCGGTGGCATCAACCGCCTCGACCGCCCGTCCAGCGATGAACTGCCGGTGCTGGCCGTCGCTGCACAAGGCACCGTCCGCACCGAGCTTGAGCACCACCTGCCTGGCTCCGCGCGCGTGACTCCAGTCAACGATGTCGTGGGCTTGCTCGAGCCCAGTTAGTGTGACCATGTCTTCCAGGCTGGGCAGGAACAGGTCGCACAGACCCAGCGCTTCGGTCAGGGCGCTGCGGGCTGCATCCGCAGTCCAAAGGCGCAGGCGCAAATTGGAGTCCAGTGAGATGCGTGTCTTGCCTTGCCGGGCCGTACGCAGGGCGGCCATGACGCTCTGGCAGGCTGATGCTGAAATGGCCATGGAGATACCCGAGACATGCAGCCAGTGGCTGCGTTCTATGTAGCGCTCCCAAAGGCCGCGCAGATCGTCGGGCTGCATGCGGCTGGCTGCCGACCCGGCTCGTGCATAGCTGAAGTGGTGGCCGCTATCGTCATGGCTCACGAAATACAGGCCGGTCGGGGCTTGTGGATCGGTCAGAATCGCCCGGGTGTCCACGCCCTCACGGCGCCACAAGGCCATCAGCAGGCCAGCCCAGTGGTCGTTACCCAGCCGGCTCAGATAAGCCGTGCGGGCGCCGGCCCGGGCCGCTGCAATCACCGCATTGCTGGTATCGCCTCCGAACCCTTGCAGATACATGGGGGGATCGCGCTGCACCTGGTTGAACTCCAGGAGCGGCTCGCCCAGGGCCACCACATCAAGGTCGCGGTCGACTTGGGCACTCATGAAGACGTTGTCTGGCCGCAGCTTGGCTCAGGGACCTCACACTTTGCGGCTGGATCCGGTCTAAAGGCCAGCCAGCGCATGTTCAGGGTAACTCGGTTCGCTGCGGCAGTCGGCGATGTATTGCTCGACGATGGCCTCGAAAGAGGCGTCGGGGCGTAGTCCCAATTGGTGAGCACGATCGCTGGTGGCGCCCCGGGCCCAATTGGCCACGATACTGGCAATCCGCTCATCACGCTCAAAGCGTACACGGCCGCGCACGGTCTTGCCGGCTACTTTTTCCAGCGCATCAAGCATTTGTTGCACGGTCACGTTCAAGCCGGGCAGATTCAGCGCCAGACGGTTGCCCAGCGTAGCCTGGCTGGCCTCGAAGACGGCGATCAGACTGCTGATGGTGGTGCCCGGCGAGGACACCGGGTGCGAAACGCTGGCATCGACCGGGCAGACGCTTTCGACGCCCGCCAGGGGTTCGCGGATGATGCCACTGAAGAACGAGGAGGCCGCTCCATTGGGTTTACCAGGACGCACCGTGACCGTCATCAGGCGGGCCGAGCGGCCATCGATGAAGCCCTTGCGGGTGTGGTCGGCCACCAGGTATTCCAGCATCAGCTTCTGCGTGCCATACGAGGTTTGCGGCGAGGGCAGGGTGGTATCGGTGACCAGGGCAGGCATGGGCTGGTTGGCGTAAGGGCCGAACACCGCCACCGAGCTCGCAAACAGGAAGCGCGAGGCCTTGCCCGAGCGGCGAATGCTGTCGAGCAGCAGGCGGGTGCTGTCGAGGTTGGAGCGCATGCCCAGGTCAAAGTCTTGTTCGCATTCTCCGGATACGGCCGATGCCAGATGGAAGACGCCATCAAAACCACTGGCCAGTAACTCGCCCTGTTCAAGCATGGGGCCCGCATGGCTTTTGACCCGTGGGTCAGACTGGAGGTCCGCGGGGGCCGGGAACAGATCGGCAATCACCAGTTCTTTGACCGGTTGGCCGCAGAGCTGCCCGCGTTTGAGGATTTGACGGGCCAGACGCGCCCCCAAAAAGCCGGCTCCGCCGGTGACAAGAATTCGCATGGTGTGACCCGTTTAGTGATTGTCTTTGGGCACGAAGGCGCCGCGTTGCCCGACCAGGAAGTCGAGGTCAGCGCCTTCGTCAGCCTGCAGTACATGGTCGATGTAGAGCTTCCAGTAGCCCGACTTGAGGGGCGGCTCTGGCCGCTTCCATTGGGCCAGGCGTGCCTTCAACTCATCGTCGCTGATGAGCAGTTGCAACTTGCGCTGCGGCACGTTGAGCTCAATCATGTCGCCGTTGCGCACCACAGCCAGTGGGCCGCCAGCGGCCGCCTCAGGCGAGGTGTGCAGGACCACGGTGCCGTAAGCGGTACCGCTCATGCGCGCATCGCTGATGCGAACCATGTCGGTGATGCCCTTGCGCAGCACCTTTGGGGGCAGCGGCATGTTGCCCACTTCAGCCATGCCGGGGTAGCCCTTGGGGCCGCAGTTCTTGAGCACAAGAATGCAGTGTTCATCCACATCCAGGCTCTCGTCATCGATGCGCTTGTGAAAGTCGTCGCTGTCCTCAAACACCACCGCCCGCCCGGTGTGCACCATCAGGGCCGGGGTGGCCGCGCTGGGCTTGATCACAGCGCCGCGAGGAGCCAGGTTGCCGCGCAAGATGGCGATGCCCGCTTTTTCCTTAAAGGGCTCCGCAAAGGACTTGATGACCCGCGGATCGTGGTTGACGGCATCAGCGATGTTGTCAGCCACTGTCTTGCCGCTGACCGTGACCAATTCGGTATGCAAGAGATGAGAGATCTCCTTCATCACGACCGGCAGCCCGCCCGCGTAGCAAAAATCCTCCATCAGGTGCTGGCCCGAGGGCTGCAAGTTGAGCAGACAGGGCATTTCGCTGCCCAGGCGCTCAAAGTCGTCGACCGTCAGCTTGATCCCGAGTCGGCCTGCGATGGCGATCAGGTGAATCACCGCGTTGGTGGACCCACCTATAGCTGCCAGGGTGCGGATGGCGTTCTCGAAGGCCTCT
>JBILUT010000228.1:0-3625 GCA_044370875.1 Polaromonas sp.
ACCAGCGGCACCGCAGTCGAGAGGGTCGGAAAACCCATCAGCGCCGAGCCCCCGATGACGGCCGTGATGATTTCGGGCGCGCCGCGATACGGCACATGCACCACATCAACCCCTGCAGTGGCCTTGAACAGTTCAGCACAGAGATGTGCGCCGCTGCCATTGCCCCCGGATGCGTAATTGAACTTGCCCGGACTGGCTTTAAGCGCTCGTACTAAATCAGACACCGACCGATAGGGGGAATCGGCCTGCACGATCAAGCAGTGCGGCATGGCATAGGTCAGGTGGATCGGGGTGAAATCGGTAACAGGGTCGTAAGCCACCTTGCGATAGAGCGCCGGATTGATGGACAAACTGCTGGTGCCCAGACCCAGGGTGTAACCATCTGGTGCCGATCTGGCGATGGCCTCAAGCCCGATGTTTCCGCCGGCACCGCCCCGGTTCTCGATGACCACCGACTGGCCCAAGGCGCTGCTCAGGCGTTCGGCCAAGCCCCTGGCAATAACGTCCGGCGCACTGCCAGGAATGAAAGGCACGATCAGTTTGATGGGCTTGCTGGGCCATGCCTGTGCCCATGACGGAGACCAGCCTGCAAGGGCCGAGAGGTAAGCTGCAGATTTCAGAAAATCACGCTTGAGCATGGTGCACTCCTGGGTTGGTTTTTTCAGTTGTAGGCAGCAGCCGTGCCTGGGGCCGGCGTAAAGCCAAGGTCGCCGCGGGCCAGTGCTGCATCTCGCCCGCCGTAACTGAGCAACAGCTCTTGCTGCCGCGCCTTGGCCCGGCGGTCGACCTCGTGCGGATTTAGGTGCTGCAGCAAAAGACTGTGGCACTGACGCAAAGGATCGGCATGGGCAGGATCGGCTGCCAGATCTTGGAGTTCTTCGGGATCGCGCTCGAGGTCAAACAGCTGCGGCGGGTGATCGGTGTAATGGCAGTACTTCCAGCGGCCCACGCGCAACATCGTGGCCCCACCCGTCGATCCGATGGCATGGTATTCAGACAGCACAGGTCTGCTGGGTTTACCGCCGCGCAGAAGGTCCATGAGGCAATGACCGCTGGCCCGCGGCAGGGCTGGCGCACCGGATGCCTGCAAAATCGTCACCGGGATATCAACATGACTGACCGGCTCTTGGCTCACCCCGCCCGCCGCAATCTGCGGCCCAGCCAAAATCAGCGGCACGCCCGCCGACTCTTCGTAGAGGGTCGACTTGCCCCACAAACCCCGCGCACCCAGGTTGTCACCATGGTCGCTGGTGTAGATGACCAGGGTGTCTTGCGCCAAGCCCAAACGGTCTAGAGCATCAAGCACCCGGCCCATCTGCTCGTCCATGAAACTCACCAGACCGCAGTAGCCGGCCAGCGCCCGCTGAACATCTGCGCGGGCATGGAAGTGGCTGTCGTAGTCGACCACCCGGGCATATTCATCGGTGAAGGGATGATGCGGTCGCTCGGCCTTGCCGTAGAGCTTGGGCATCGGCAAGTCCATGGCTGCGTAATGCTCGAACCACCGCTGCGGCGCTGTCAGCGGGAAGTGCGGGGCCACCATCGACACAAACAAGGTCCAGGGTTTGGGGTCTTTCTGGCCTGCCCGCTGCTCAAGCCAAACGCAGGCGGCCTGCGCAATCTGGCGATCGTATTGCGTGTAGGTGGACTCACCTGGCCCCGCAAGCTTGGCCATCTTGTCGCCGCCCTTGCGCACCGGGATGTTCTCGCGCACCAGGCCTTTGACATCACCAATGCCATCGATGATGTGCATGGGCAGGATCTCTTCGCTCCAACCGTGGTCGTCACCCGGCCTACCCCGAAAGTGCAATTTGCCGATCGACACGGCGCGATGACCGGCCTGCCGCAACACATGGTGCCAACTGGGCAGCACACCGTCATAGGCGTCTGCGTTGTCCCAAAACCCCACCTCGTGCACGTAGCGACCGGTGGCAAACGCGGCTCGCGCTGGCACACAAATCGGGCTGCAGGTGTAGGCCGAGGTAAAGCGCGTGCCCCGCGCGGCCAGACGATCAAGATGCGGAGTCTGTATGAAAGGATGGCCGGCACAACCGAGGAACTTGGGGTTGTGCTCATCGGACATCAAAACAAGAACATTGTGAGAGCGACTCAAACTGCGACCCCTTGCGTGAATGTGAGCCGATTATTCAACCGGCCGCCTGAAAAAGAAAGCAGCCAGTGGGCAGCAGCAGTCTCTTCGTAAAAAGCTGCACACGCCAAACCCTGTGGAGTCCCGGGTGCTGGGCGATAAAGGCACACAGCACGGTTGATCTGCAAGACGGCCGAACGGATAGAAAACAGCAGCCGCTGCGGCCTACCGATAGCGCAGCTTCATCACCAAAATGGCAGATGCCAGCGTCAGCGTGATGATGTTGGCGATGATGATGGGCCATGCGCCTATCGCGATGCCGTAGATCAGCCACAACGCAATGCCGAGGGTAAAGGCGCTGTACATACCCAGCGAGATGCCGCTGACATCGCGGGTGCGGAAAGTCAGCCAAGCCTGGGGCACAAAGCTGCCGGTCGTCAAGACAGCGGCGACATAGCCGATGGGTTCAATCCAGCTCATGCGTGTTCCTCGTCGCGGCTTGCACAGGGTGAGCGCGCTTTCAATCAAATTCTTGCAACAGGGCAACCGCGATACCGCTCACGGATTTTCCCTAGACCAGAAAATCCTGAAGAAACTTGCTGGGCTTAAAGCCAAACAATTCTTTTTGAATCACCTGCTCTTCGATTCTGAACACCGATTGAACCACCCTGGCATAAACCGCCATGGTGTCGATGGTGGGCAGCAAGTCCCTGCCCTCGTACCAGTTTTGCGGATCAAGGCCTCTCCAGTCCGCATACACCTTGGACTTGTTGACCAACCCTCCTGCTAACAGGCAGCAGGTTCCAACGCCATGATCGGTACCTGTCGTCCCGTTCTCTCGCACGGTCCTGCCAAACTCAGTGACCGTTACGACCAGGCTGTTTTTCCACTCGGTCCCGATGGCCGCTTTAAATTCGCGGATCATGCTGTCAAGGTCAGCGAGTCGATCTGCATGCTGGCCCTGGTCATCCCCTTGGTTTGCGTGGGTATCAAAGCCGTGGGTAAATTCAATCAGTCCGACACGCGGCCCTGAGGGATCCTTCATTTTGTCGCCAGCGGCCCGCGCCAATGCGCCAGGGCTGAGCGACTCTCGGTACTCTGCGCCAGTCATTCTTTGAGGGCGTGATGAAGCTGAGGCAGCGTCTTCGTAGATTTTTTCAGCGTAGGGCTTCAAGGCCTCATCGTTGGCCCACAGCCGCAACACATCTTCAGCCACGCGCAGCGAGGGCTTGGGCATCCAGTTGGGGTAGTCCGTGTCCGAGCCGATATCGCCACGCAAAATCAAAGGCATCGGAATGGAAACGGCCACACCCCCCGATGCCCGAGAGACATGCATGGCTCGACCCAACCAACCCGAAGGGCTGGTGTAGGGCTTCATCACACCAGTTTGCATGATGTCCTGCCCCTCAAAGTGCGAGCGACCCCGGTACTCAAAGCCGGTGCCGTGGACGACGGCCAGGTTTCCTTCGCTCCAGATCTGGTGCAGGCCGGACAAAGCTGGATGCAGCCCAAAGTCAGCATCGAGCCTGAGGGGCT
>JBILUT010000229.1:0-3615 GCA_044370875.1 Polaromonas sp.
CGTTGAAAGTGCCGGTGTACACCCGTTTGGGGCCGGTGCCAGCAACTGGCAAAACGCCCGCCGTCGGCAATGGGCATCATGGCGACCTCCGGGGCGAGCGAAAGTCGCGCATTGTAGAGAGACGGACCTCGGTCACGCTGAAAGTTATCGCGGGGGTTTACCCGCAAAGTACCGCTTTGATGACAATTGATTGCGAGCTCCGAACAAACGCCCGCATCGCGGCCCTTGGCAGCAAAGCCTCAATCGTCATAAAGAGCGTCTGGGCAGGCAGGCCGCCAGCCATGCCGCTGTGCAAGGACTATCTTGAGCCGGCAGCTTTATCCAGCCCCCGCAAAAAGGCCATGCGCTCGGCGATGCGGGCCTCAAGGCCTCGATCGGTGGGCTGATACCAGGCCGGCACCTCCATCCCATCGGGCAGGTAGCGCTCACCGGCTGCATATCCGTGCGACTCTTCGTGCGCGTAGCGGTAATTGCGGCCGTGCCCCAACTCTTCCATCAGGGCGGTAGGTGCATTGCGAAGATGGACGGGCACCTCGCGCGATACATCCTGCTTGACGAACGCTCGGGCTGCATTGAAGGCCTGATAAGCCGCATTGCTCTTGGGAGCCAGCGCCAGATAAACAACCGCCTCTGCAATGGCCAGCTCCCCCTCGGGCGAGCCTAGCCGCTCGTAGGTGGTGGCTGCATCGTTGGCAATCTGCAGTGCTCTCGGATCGGCCAGACCGATATCTTCCCAAGCCATGCGGACCACGCGCCGCATCAGGTAACGCGGATCGGCCCCGCCATCGAGCATGCGACATAACCAATACAAGGCGGCATCAGGGTGCGAGCCGCGCACCGACTTGTGCAAGGCCGAAATCTGGTCATAAAACTGATCGCCCCCTTTGTCAAAGCGACGAACCCCGGCAGCCAATACCTCGGTCATCAGGGCCTGATCCAGGCGTGAGCGACCCGCCGCACGTGCCGCCATGGCCAGCTGCTCGATTTGATGCAGCAGACGCCTGGCGTCACCGTCAGCGCGCTCGAGCAGATCGACAGCGGCCTGCTCGTCGATCTGCAAACCACCCAAATGCGACAGGGCCCGGTCGAGCAGCCTGCGCAAGTCGGCCGCCTCGATGGGCTTGAGCACATGCACCTGAGCGCGAGAGAGCAAGGCCGAGTTGACCTCGAACGACGGGTTTTCGGTGGTCGCCCCGACCAATACCACCAGGCCCGATTCGACAAAAGGCAACAGACCATCCTGCTGGCTCTTGTTGAAGCGGTGGATTTCGTCAACGAACAGCAAAGTGCGCTGGCCCCTCGCCAGATGGTGCTGGGCCTGATCCATGGCGGCACGGATTTCCTTGACGCCGGCAAACACGGCCGACAGTGCAATGAATGCATGACCAAAGGCCTGCGCCATGAGCCGGGCCAATGTGGTCTTGCCCACCCCCGGCGGTCCCCACAAGATCATCGAATGGGGCTGGCCGGTTTCAAAAGCCAGGCGCAAGGGCCGACCTGGACCGAGTAGATGCGACTGCCCCACGACTTCATCAAGGCTGCGCGGCCGCAGCAACTCGGGCAGAGGCGGCGCTGGCCGATGCTCGAACAGATCGCTCATGCTCAGGGCCGAATCAGCTCTGCACCGGGGGGCGGTGTGAACTGAAATTGCGCTGGTGCAATGACCACCTGAGCCTCGAAACGGCTGAACTGCATCAGCGATCGCTGGCCCAGCGCATCAAGGATGTCGAGCGTGACCAGCTCGACGCCTGCGGCACTGGCCCGCAATCCGATGCGCAGACTTTGCAGCTGTCCCTCGCGGCTTCGCGGGGTGGCCAACACCCACTGCAGGCCGTCAGCAGGTGCCTGAGCCGTCAGTTCGAAGTCGGCTTGCAGGCTGCGCAAATCGGTAGCCGATGCGATCACCGCCGCTGGTGTACCTTGCAGCACCCCGCTGAGCTTTCGAACCGTGACCTGATTGAGGTCAGGGTCGTGCAGCCACAACATCTGCCCATCGGCCACCAGCGTCTGCACATAGGGCTTGGTGTAACTGAAGCGAAATCGGTTGGGGCGGGCAAATTCAAAGGTGCCGCTGGAAGTGCGGGTGCGGGCAGTCTGCCCTTCTCGCGCCGGTGCAGTGACGCTCTGGGTGAACTGGGCACGACCGGTTTGCACCGTGCGAACAAATTGGCCCAGCAACTGCAAGGCATCGGTCCCCTGTGCCAGCGACAGCACCGGGCAGGCCGCCATCAGCGAGACGAGCAGAAGACGAATCCGGCGCAGGATCACGATGCCCATGAGCGCTTACTCGGCGCGAGCCGGCACCAGGATCTCACGCTGCCCCGCGCCCGACATGGCGCTGACCAGCCCGGCCTTCTCCATGTCCTCCAGCAAGCGGGCGGCCCGGTTGTAGCCGATCTTCAGGTGCCGCTGCACCAGCGAGATCGAGGCCTTGCGGTTCTTGAGCACGATCTCCACCGCCTGGTCGTACATCGGGTCCTTCTCGCCGCCGGCCTCGCCCCCACCATCGTCACCGGCGCCAAAGCCATCGACGGTCCCGCCTTCAAGGACGCCCTCGACATACTGGGGCTCACCCTGGCTCTTGAGATAGGCCACCACACGATGCACCTCGTCGTCGCTGACAAACGCACCGTGCACCCGAATCGGAAAACCGGTACCGCTGGGCAGGTACAGCATGTCGCCCATGCCCAGCAGGGCCTCGGCGCCCACTTGGTCAAGAATGGTGCGGCTGTCAATCTTGCTGGAGACCTGAAAGGACAGGCGGGTGGGGATGTTGGCCTTGATCAGCCCGGTGATCACATCCACGCTAGGACGCTGCGTGGCCAGGATCAGGTGGATGCCAGCCGCGCGCGCTTTTTGAGCCAAACGGGCAATCAGCTCCTCGATCTTCTTGCCCACCACCATCATCAGGTCGGCCAGCTCGTCGATGACCACCACAATGAAAGGCAGGCGCTCCAGCGGCTCGGGCTGCTCGGGGGTCAGGCTAAAGGGATTGCCAATGAGCTCGCCCCGGGCCTTGGCCTCATCGATCTTGGTGTTGTAGCCGGCCAGATTGCGCACGCCCATCTTGCTCATGAGCTTGTAACGCCGCTCCATCTCGGCCACGCACCAATTGAGCCCGTGGGCCGCCTGCTTCATGTCGGTGACAACTGGGGCCAGCAGGTGCGGAATGCCTTCGTAGACCGACATCTCCAGCATCTTGGGGTCGATCAGCAGCAGGCGCACATCGCGAGCATCGGCCTTGTAGAGCAGGCTCAGGATCATGGCGTTGATCCCCACCGACTTGCCCGAACCGGTGGTGCCCGCCACCAGACAGTGCGGCATCTTGGCCAGATCGGCGACCACCGCATTGCCGCTGATGTCCTTGCCAAGCCCGATGGTCAGCATGGACTTGGCCTCGTTGTAAGTCTGCGACCCCAAGATTTCGCTGAGCTTGATGGACTGCCGCTTGGCGTTGGGCAGTTCAAGGGCCATGTAGTTTTTGCCGGGAATGGTTTCAATGACCCGGATCGACACCAGGCTGAGAGCCCGCGCCAGATCCTTGGCCAGATTGACCACCTGCGAACCTTTGACGCCCGTGGCCGGCTCGATTTCATAGCGGGTGATCACCGGGCC
>JBILUT010000231.1:0-3600 GCA_044370875.1 Polaromonas sp.
TGACAGCGAGGACCATCTGGTGCGGGTCGACATGAGCGAGTTCATGGAAAAGCATTCGGTGGCGCGGCTCATCGGGGCCCCTCCTGGATATGTGGGCTATGAAGAGGGCGGCTATCTCACCGAGGCGGTACGGCGCAAGCCCTACAGCGTGCTGCTGCTCGATGAAGTCGAGAAGGCGCATCCCGATGTGTTCAATGTGCTGCTGCAGGTGCTCGATGACGGCCGTCTCACCGATGGACAGGGGCGCACTGTGGACTTCAAGAACACCGTTATCGTGATGACTTCCAACATCGGATCGCATCTGATCCAGTCTATGGTCGGTCGGCCGGCCGACGACATCAAGGAGGCTGTGGTCGACGAACTCAAAAACCACTTCCGGCCCGAATTCCTCAACCGAATCGATGAGACGGTGGTCTTTCATGGGCTTGATGCGGGCAACATCGAAGCCATCGCCCGCATTCAGTTGCAGGTGCTCATCAAGCGTCTGGAGAAGATAGACCTGTCACTGGAAGTGTCCGAGCCGGCCATCCGTGAACTGGCCAAGGTCGGATTCGATCCGGTCTTTGGCGCGCGTCCGCTCAAGCGGGCGATCCAGCAGCGCATCGAAAACCCGCTGTCCAAGCTGCTGCTGGAGGGGCGTTTTGCACCCAAGAGCACGATTTCTGTGGGGGTCGATCCGATTCGCCAGCCGGGTGTGTTTGGCTTTACCGCGCATGCCGCAGTGACCTGATCGCCCCGAGGGGTCGCCCATGCTCAGTTGGATCGCCACCCACCCGGTGGCCTACCCCGCGCTAGAGGTGATGCATATCGTGGGCATCGGCCTGCTGTTGGGCAATTTGGTCCTGCTCGAGTTGCGCGTTTGGGGCGCAGGCAGCCAATTACCGGTGGCCGCTCTGGCCCGCTTGGCTTTGAGTCTGGCGGTGATTGGCTTTTCATTGGCGGCCGCCAGCGGTTTGCTGATGTTTGCCAGTGCACCGGCGGAGTTGCTCAACAACCCTGCCTTTGTTTTGAAGATGGGCTTGCTGATGCTCGCTGGCCTCAATGCCGCTTGGTTTCACGGACGCGCCAGTCTGGTGCGGATGGACCGCACTGCACGTGCGCTGAGCGTACTTTCCTTGTTGCTCTGGCTTGCGGTCATCGCTTGCGGTCGCTCGATCGCCTATCTGTGAGTGCGCCTTGCAAAGCGCACAGGGTTCGGCGCATGCACCGTTCGGTGTCTGTTGCGCTGTGCGGCAGCGACGACGATCACCGCTTGTCCGGGCGCTCTGACTTCAGCTCCGCACCCAGGCTGCCTCCAGCCAATGCCATCGACCCGGGATGAGCGGCCAGGGGATCAGCCGTACCGGAGTGCCTTGCGGAAAAACCAGATCGGTGCTGTGGTCCAACCATTGACCATGTGCCTGCACGGCCTCGTAGAGAGCTTGCGGTAAGGCCTGACCGGACTGGCCTTCAGGCTGTAGCCGCCAGCAGGTGGCATGGGCCCAGTTCGGGGTACCTGGGCCAGAAAATCGGTCATGCACACTGCCCCACACCCGGCCCTTGAGCCTTTGGCGCAGTGTCTGCATGCGTTCTGCGGTTCGCTTGAGATCCCGTGTGTAGAGCGTGTCGAGACCCAGGAAGTTATCGAACAGCACATAAGCCTGCGGGTATTGCTGCAGGGTGCGATCAAGCAGTTCGTGCGCATCGCCATTGAGAAAAGTCAGCGCTGTACCTCTTGCCCGAAGCGCTTGACGATGTCGCAGACTGAACAGTCGGCCGGCCCACGGGTCGATGTCGATCAGTACCAGGGTGCGAAATCGCTCGATGAAAAGTGGCGACATCATCCAGCCGGCACTGCCGCCCAGCAAGATCAGGGTGTCACTGTCGATCGGCTGGCTCAGCAGCCAGTCCTGCACCCGTTCGCGTGTGCGATCCCAGCGCGCGCCGGCTCGCCAGGCGCGCACGTGCCAGCTCCAGTCGGTGGGGTGTGTCACATAAAGAAGTAAAAGAACACGACCATCTGCATGCGGCGAAGGCCATCGGCTCGGCCTATAGGTCGGCCCGATGCGTCGTAGATGCGCTCACCTTCTATGCGGCCCATGGGTGTGCCCGATGCGCTGTACAAACGGTCGCCATCCATGCGGCCGATGGGTCGGCCGGACGCGTCGTAAATGCGGTCGCCCTCGATGCGACCCAGCGGCCGGCCCGATGCATCATAAATACGACCTCCCTCGGTGCGGCCGATGGGCCGGCCCGAGTCGTCGTAGTAGCGATCACCGTCGACCCGGCCGAGAGGCCGGGAGCTGCCGTCATACAGGCGCTGCGCCTGCGCTGTGGTGCTGGCAACCAGAACCGCCAGCGCGGCCAGCATGTGGCGGCGGGTGGCGGTCCTGCCCTGCGGCTTGGGGGGTGATGGCGTCATTCGGCCTTGATGCCCGCCGCCTTGACGACCGGCCCATAGCGGTTGAGGTCGCGCCGGATGTCCTCGCCAAACTTCTCGGGGGTTCCCGGCGTGGCTGCAATGCCCAGGTTGTTCAGGCGCTCACGCACATCGGGGTCAGCCAGTACCGCGTTGAGTTCGGCGTTGAGTCGGTCGATGATGGGGCGGGGCGTCTTGGCCGGGGCCAGAATGCCGACCCAGGAACTGACATCAAAGTCGCTCACACCCGCTTCAATGAAGGTGGGCACGTCGGGCAAAGCACGCGAGCGCTGCGCACTCGATACGGCCACCGGATGGAGCTTGCCGCCCTTGACATGTTGCACCGCGCCCGCGATGGCGGTGTACACCAGCGGGATGTTGCCGCCCATCACGTCGGTCATCGCTTGGCCACCGCCTTTGTAGGGCACATGAACCAAGTTGGAGCCGGTGCGCATCTTGAGCAATTCGCCGGCGATATGGGGTGTGCCGCCGGTGCCCGATGTGCCATAGGACAGGCCACCGCTTTGCTTTTTGGAAAGGTCCAGCACGTCGCGCAAGGTTTTGGCGGCAAGGCCCGGATGCGCCACCAGAATCAGCACCGCATCGCCGATCTTGCCCACCGGGGCCAGATCGCGCAGGGTGTCAAACGGCATCTTGGGAAAGACATGCGGATTGATGACCAGCGTGCCATCGAATCCCAGCACCAGGGTGTAGCCGTCGGGTTCGGCCGTGGCCGCCATCTGGGTGCCGATATTGCCTGATGCACCGGGCTTGTTGTCCACCACCACCTGCTGGCCCAGACGTTTGGACAACTGCTCGGCGATCAGCCGCCCGCTGGTGTCTGTCACCCCGCCGGGGGTGAAGGGGACAATCAGGCGTATGGGTTTGTTGGGGTAGCCTGATTGGGCCGCCGCTGGGAGGGACAGGCAAAAGCCTGTGACCAGGGCGATGGCAGCGGCTACCCAGGGGCGACGTGCGACGTGAGCGGGCATGCAGGACTCCGGTGGTCGTTGGAATGGCCGGAGGATAACGGGTTTTGTGCCGTTCTTGCAGATGCCCAGGTATTGGGCAGGCGCAGCCTGTCTGACCCGGGGCTACATGGCCCAGGCCAGGTGTTCGTCAATCTGCCCGGTCTCAGAGAGATTCTTCAGGCGCTTGAGTCGGGTGAAGGGCCTGGCGTTGAAAGTGGCGGCATCCAGCCC
>JBILUT010000232.1:0-3589 GCA_044370875.1 Polaromonas sp.
TCATGCGGCGTTTGCTTCGCGGCATTGCCAAGGGCGAGACGATTACTCAGGACACCTCGACCCTGGAAAACCCGGCCATTCTGGAGCAGTTGTCGCAGAACAACTGAGTTTGCTCTTGCGGGCGATAAGCCTGCCGCGCTAGTCAAAGCCATCGAGCAAGGCCACCTGACGCAGGCCTTGCCGATGTGCAGTGGCCAGGGCGTGGGCCACAGCTGAATAGGG
The DNA here is from genome assembly GCA_044370875.1 of Polaromonas sp. Taxonomy (GTDB): domain Bacteria; phylum Pseudomonadota; class Gammaproteobacteria; order Burkholderiales; family Burkholderiaceae_C; genus Polaromonas. Next base: position 223 of record JBILUT010000232.1, read on the forward strand.
CACCTGGCGATGCGGACGGATGTGCAGGACCGGCGCGGGGCTCTGTCGCGCCGCCCGCTGCATCTGTTCTTGCAACTGCCCGTTGTCCGTGAGCAGTCCGCCATTCCAGCGCAGGCTCTGGTCGGCCATCAATTCCAGCACCACCACGGGTGGTTTGGCCTCTTCTTGTGAACTTGCCGCGCTGGGCAGGGCCATGTTGACGGCATGCCTTGCTGCAGGAATGCTGATGATCAGCATCACCAGCAGCACCAGCAGGACGTCAATCAGCGGCGTGGTATTGAGTTCAACCATCACCTCCTGCGTTTCGGACTCGTCGGGCCGTAGCGGACTCATGCGCGTGGGCTTTCAGCGGTCAGCCGGATCGGTGACAAAACTTACCTGCCGCATGCCGGCTTGCCGCGCCGCGCGCAGGGCCGGTTCAATTTGCACATAGCGCGCGTTCATGTCAGCCACCAAGTGCACGGGTCGATCAGGATCGCCCAGGGCCAGTAACTGGCGGCTGAGCTCTGGCCCATCAGCCACAGGCAGTCGGTCCAGGTAGATCTGGCCCTGGCGATCGACGCTGATGGTCAAGATGCCCGGCACGAGTTGCCGTTGCTCGGTACGCTCCAGCGGCAGTTGTACTGCGATCGACGCGGTGGCAACCGGCACGGTGATCAGGAAGATGATCAGCAGCACCAGCATGACATCGACGAGCGGAGTGGTGTTGATCTCGGCCATCAGGGCGTGCTCTTCGGGCGCGCCATAAAGAGCCGTTGACCGCTTGCCCCAGAGTTTGCTGTTCATGGGCGTTCTGCGGCCAGCAAGACCGCATGCAGATCGGCACCGAAGGATTGCAGCTCTTCCGCCAGCGACTTGTTTCGTCTGACCAGTCCGTTATAGCCAAGCACCGCTGGCACGGCCACGGCCAGTCCGATGGCCGTCATGATGAGCGCCTCGCCCACGGGCCCGGCCACCTTGTCGATCGAGGCCTGACCACTCAGTCCGATTTGCACCAGCGCGTGGTAGATGCCCCAGACGGTGCCGAACAGGCCCACGAAGGGGGCGGTCGACCCCACCGTGGCCAGCAGCGCCAGATCGCCTTGCAGGCGGCTTTGCGCCTGGCTGACAGCTCGTTGCAGATTCATCGCCAGCCATTCATGAAATTCGATACGCCCCACCATGCCCCGATGCTGCGCAGCGCTGTCGAGCCCGCGCTGTGCGATCAGTCGCAGGGGGCTGTCTGCATCAAGGAGTTCCAGCCCTTCGCGTACCGTGGCCGACTGCCAGAAGTGGTCTTGGGCCTGCCGCAGTTGCGCCGTCAGTCGCCGCTGCTGTTGCAGCTTGAGCAAGATCACATACCAGCAGGCCAGGCTCATCAGCAGCAAGATCAGCAGCGTGAGCTTGGCTACGGTATCGCTTTGTGACCAAAGAGAGGCCAGGCCATAGGGGTTCCCGGTCGCCCCGCTCTGCGCCAGCGCAGTTGCCGAGAGGAGCAGGCTGCCCAGCCCGATGAGAAGGTGGCGTTTCATGGCTAGTCCTTGCAAGATTTCCGAGCTTACTCGAGTCGCCAGGTGTAGGGCACCGTGGCCCAGGTGCGAACCGGTTTGCCGTCGATGGTTGCGGGCTCGAAAGTGCAATTGGCCAGACCATTGCGAGCGGCATCGTCCAGGCGCCTGAAGCCCGAGCTTTTTTCCACTTCAGCCTGGAGAACCTTGCCATCGGGTGCGACCAGAAAGCGAAGCACCACGGTTCCTTCCTCTTCCAGTCGCCTGGAGATCTCCGGGTAGGCCGGCCTCGGGCAACTGCCCGGCCTGAGCGTGCCCATGACGCGCGGCGTAGGAGGCGGTGCAGCAGCGGCCTGAACGGGGGCCGGAGCCAGTGGCGCGGCTGAGGTCGGTGGGGCTGCCGGGCTGGGGGTCGGTACTGCTGCGGCTCGCGGCGCGGGGGGGCTTGGAGGAGCCGCGTTAGAGACCGCCGCGGGCACTGGTGGCGCCGGCGCCGCGGTGGAGGCCGCGCTGGCCGCCGGCGGCACCAGAGGTGTCGGGGCCAATTCGCGGCTGGGCGCTGTGCTGGGTGCGGCTGGGGGCATCGGCTGCGGAGTCGGTGCGGTCTCGACTCTGGCCGGCTCAGGCCGGGCCTCGGGTCGCCTGGGCTCGGGGCGGACGGCCGGGGGCTGCTCGGGCTTCGGGAGCGTGGGCTGCGTCGGTGGCACGGGAGCAGCCGGCTCTGAAAGAAGCAGCCGAACAGGTACCCGCAAGGCTTCGAGTGTGGGTGTACCGGTGCTTTGGATCAGCAGCCAGGCGAGAGCCGCGTGGAGGACGAGGACCGTCAGCAGCAGCCCGCTGCGTCCGGTTCGCTCGGGGGCCGACCGGGGCCAGGGGCGCAGCGGCAGGGAGGGCGGACTTGCGGTCATGGGCGCCTGATTATTTTCGGCCGGCGCAGTATAGGGCGGCCATCGGCCACGCTGGCCGCCTGCACGTTCGCGGGTTGCACGTTATCGAGGCCTTTTCAGGCCATGTGCGTAGATCGCCCGGCGACGGTTTGCGCTTGCAGCAGACTCGCCGACCGGGTCTTGCAGCGCCTTACCGCTGCGCCATGATCCAGGTAACCAGGCGCTGCGCCTCGGCCTCGCTCACTTGGGGATTGGCCGGCATCGGCACCGCACCCCAGGCCCCGGCGCCACCCTTGATGATTTTGGTGGCCAGATTGGCCGCCGCATCTTTTTGACCGGCGTATTTCTTGGCGATGTCCTTGTAGGACGGACCGACCAGCTTTTTGTCAACGGCGTGGCAGGCCATGCAGTTCTTGGCCTGGGCCAGCGCCTGGTCGGCTTGGGCGCCGGCAGAGAAGGTCAGGGCCAGAGCGCTGGCCGCCAGAATCAGGGAGGGTTTCATGGGTCTTGAAGTGTGGAGTCGGTGGAAGATTCGGGCCCGCCGTAGGCGAATGCCCAAGATCCGGATTGTTCCTCAAGCCAGCCCCAAATGGCATGCCCCTTGAACGGGCAGGGTTGGTCCGTGGGGGCCGTTCCAACCGTACCGCTGGTCAATAGGCGTCGAGCACGGCACCCTTGCTGGCGCTCGATGCATTGAAGGCGAACTTGGCCTGTACGCCACGGGTATAGCGCGGCGCCGGTGGCTGCCAGCCCTTCTTGCGCTCAGCCAATTCCGAGTCGCTGATGTTGAGCTGCAGCAAGAGCTTGTGCGAATCGATGGTGATGGAGTCGCCTTCGCGCACAAAGGCAATATTGCCGCCAGCGGCCGCCTCGGGCGCCACATGGCCAACGACCATGCCCCAGGTGCCGCCTGAAAAGCGGCCGTCGGTGATCAGACCTACGCTCTCGCCCAGGCCCGCGCCAATCAGTGCGCCTGTGGGCGCCAGCATTTCG
>JBILUT010000233.1:0-3588 GCA_044370875.1 Polaromonas sp.
CTGGAAGGCTCCTGTAGGTGGTCCCCCCGTGAATCGGCGTCCCGTTGAAAAACTTGAGGCTCGCGCAGCGATTCGTCTGCTTGCGTCTGCGGCGGCAGTCACGGTGCCGTTTGAGCGGCAAGATCTCCCCGCTTCGATGGCCGTTTGCGGCCGACCTGAGACCACAAGATGCAGCCCCACGCGCTCGGAGGCTGCCGTAGCCCGATATTGGGTTCTAGGCGCGCGCGCGCCGGGTCGCGACCGGCTCGATCTGCAAGGTGGTGCGTAATTTCTTGACCACGGCGCTCAGCAGCTGGCTTACCCGCGATTCGGTCACCCCAAGCACTTCGCCGATTTCCTTGAGGTTGAGTTCCTCGACGTAGTACAGGTTCATCAGCAGCTGCTCGCGTTCGGGCAGATCGCCGATGGCGTGGGCCACGGCGCCCATGAATTGCGCGTGCTCGACGATGGCCTCGGGTTGCTGGCTGGCATCGTCGGCGATACCCATGACCTCTTCGGTGACCAGCTCCATGGAATAGGTCTCAAAGCGCTTGGCCTGCCCGCGCTCTTTCTCGAAGGTGTCCACATCCATGCCGATGTGCTGCGCCAGTTCAGCCTGGGTGGGGGTGCGGCCGAGTTCAGCGGCCAATTCGTCGGTGGCTTTGCTGTGGCTCTTGTTGAAGGCCACCGCTGAGCGGGGCAGAAAAGACAGGCGCCGGACTTCATCGAGGATCGCGCCTCGCACCCTTGCGTGCGCAAAGCTCTCGAATTCAATGCCTTTTGTGGCGTCGAAAGCGCGGGCGGCCTCCAGCAGGCCGATCATGCCCACCTGAATCAGCTCGTCGAGCTCCATGAAGGGCGGTATGCGCACTTTCAGGTGAAGTGCCACCCGCTTGACCATGCCCAGGTGGGCCATGATCAGCGCCTCTTCAGCACCGGCCGCGGCGTGATTGCTTTCAACCTGTTCGTAGAGTCGAGTGCTGGCAGCCATGATCGGTTCCGGGTCTTCAGTGCACCTGTCCGACCAGGCGTTCGACAAAGAACTGGATGCCGCCGCTGGCCTGGTCGACCGCCGGCATCTGCCGCGTCAATTCGGCCAGGCGCCGGAAGTCGCGCGCCCCGGCACTGCCTGGAGCGAATTCGATCACGGGCTGGTGCTTCTTGAGTGCAGAAAGAATCAGTTCGTCGTGTTCGATGGTGCCCAGGTAGCCGATGCTGCGACCCAGAAAACGTGCGCAGACCTGGTTGATGCGTTCGTAGAGTTGCTGTCCGGCTTGCTGGCTGCTCATGCCGTTGGGAACCAGATAGATCTCGTCGACGCCGCAATCGTGAACCAGCACCTTGATGGTGCCGTAGGCATCGGCAATGGACGAGGGGTCGTCCCGCACCACAATAAACCGGCGAGGGCAGGCTTGCATGAAGGTGATCACGGCCGGTGAAATGCCCGCTGCCATGTCGACGATGAGGTAGTCCACCTGGCCTTCAAGTTCGCTGAAGGCCTGCACGATGCTGGCCGTCTGCACCGCGCTGACGCCGGCCATCTCTTGCATGCCCGAGGCACCCGGTACCAGCTTGACCCCCGACCGGGTGGTCACGATGATCTCGTGCAAGGCTTTTTGTCCAGCCAGAAAGTGGCTCAGATTGGCCGGGCAGGTCACGCCAAGTGCAATTTGTGCGTTGGCCAAACCCAGGTCTGCGTCGAGCAGCATGACCTGCTCGCCTTGCGCTTGCAGAGCCACGGCTAAATTGACCGAGACGGTGGTTTTGCCCACGCCCCCTTTGCCGCTTGCAATGCCGATCACCTGGGTGGGTTTGGTTTTCATGGCTGGGCGGTCACCTCGGCCGATTTCCGTCTGGCAGTTCGGACTCCGGTGGCAGCCGTCGTCTTGTCTGCGCTTGTGCGTGCGCGCTTTGCAGCCGGGGCGGTCGCCTTGGTGCTGCGGGTGCTTGACTTGGCTGGGCCGCGGCCACTTGCTCGGGCACTGCTCTTTTTGCTGGCGGGCTTGTCGGCACCACCCAGCATATCGGCGGTGGACATGAAGGCGGGTACGGCGGGCAGACCAGCGACGCTGGCCAGAATGGCGCTCAAGCCGGGTTGAACGCTGACGGCCTGATCAGCGCTGTGGTGCGGGTCGGCCTGCGAGGAGACGGCCTCAAAGCCTGAGGACGACACAGCGGCCAGTGGGGCAAGGGCTAAATCCACGAGTTGCTCAATGTTGAAGTCCGGCGACAAATCGCTCAGGCCGGCACCCTGACTGGCGCCCGACAAGGCTAGTGCATTATTACTGAGGAATTGCAACAGGGCCCAACCCGAACTGGCCTCGTCGACTTTCGTCAACAGCAGGCTTTTCAGAGGCAGGCCTTGTCCGAGCACGCGTTGCAGCGTGGCGGTGGACGCATCGGTCGGCAGGACCGCATGGCACTGGCAGTTGGGCGCTTCGCTGAGCACCTGTTGCACCTGCTCGGTCATTTGGACGCCGGGTGTATCGATCAACACCAAGGTGCGATGGGAGAGCTCGTCGATCAGCACGCGCAGGCTTTGGCGATCGGTGGCCCGATAGGCATCGACCCCCAGCTGCGCCGCCAGCATCTGCATCTGACTCCAGGCGCCAGCACGTACATCCTTGTAGCTGATCAGGGCGACCTGCTCGCAGCCGGCCTGTGCGGCGCGCTGTGCAAGTCGTGCGACCATCAGTGTCTTGCCGGCGCCCGAGGGACCGGCCAGCAGGTGCAGGCCGCGCGCAGGCAGTTCGACAGCAGGGCGCCTGAGGGCATGCAGCAGTTGCTCGCGCATGATTTGCAGGCCCTCCTGGGCATCACTGGCCTGGCTGATGCTCTGCAACATCAAGGCGAGCAGGGCGCCGGGCATCTCGGTGTCTTGCAGGGCCTGCGCCAAGGGGGCGACGGCTGGCGCTAGATTCAAGCCGCTCTGCCAGGCCGAAGTTTGCTGGCGCATGCGAAATTCACGCCGCAGGGCCGCAATCTCGTCCCGCACCAGTTCCACAATCTCGCGGCTGCGCAGATAGTCACGGGCATCCTGATCGCTGCGACCGGGTCCGGTCGATGCGCGTTCGCCGGTGGACGGCTCGATGTCGCCACGCACCGCCGATTGGGTGGCCGCTTGCAGGCTTTGCCGAAAGCTCTGGACCGGTTCGGTCCCGGGGGCAGGGGGGGTGATCTCTGCAGTGGCCATCGCTTCGGGGGCGCGGTCGGACGATGCACTCGCCTGCGCGGTGTCAGCGTCCGGGGCTTCAATCGCCACCACCAACTCGGTTTGACCGCCGACCTGATGGTTGGAGATCACCAGGACATCAGGACCATAGGTCTTGATGGCCTGCTCCATGGCGCTGCGGGTATCGCGGGCAAGGATGCGCTTGAGTTCCATGGTTCACCTTCTGGATTACTGAGCCGGATCGGCATGAACGGTGTGGATCACCTTGACCATCTGGTCCTCGGGGATCTCGCTGTACGACAAGATGGTCAGGTCGGCGACCCGGAATCGGGCTGCCTTCGACAGCCAGGGCCGGATGGAGGGCGAGACCACCAGCACGGCCGGGTGGCCTTGCTCTTCAACGGTCCGTGTCCCCTGGCGCAAGGCCGCAAAAAGCC
>JBILUT010000234.1:0-3582 GCA_044370875.1 Polaromonas sp.
GCTGCAGCAACACCGTCACTGCGGTACCCGCGACCTGTGCACCTGCGTAAATAGGCCGCAAATACGGTTTCATGAGGCCAACCCGGCCCATGGCCTCGTGCACGGTGGCCGATCCCAGCGCGGCCAAGGCCTGGGTGTCCCGCCGATCAGCACGCTCAATGCGCCGGTAAACAACGCCCAGTTCATACATGGTCGATCTCCTGTCCTTAAGGTCCGTATCCGTCATGCCCGTATCGGGGCTGCTGAAAGGGCGCCCCTCAACGCCCCTCGGCCTTGAGCCGCGTGTCGAGTCGTGAAAACACACGGCGTGCATTGCCTTCATAGATCTGGCGGCGGTCCTGCTCAGTCAGCCGAGGGCTGGCTTCGATGTACCGTTTGGTGTCGTCATAGGGGTGGCCGGTGGTCGGATCGATGCCGCGTACCGCACCGATCATTTCAGAGGCAAACAGCACGTTCTTGACCGGAATCACGGTGTGCAGCAGATCAATGCCGGGCTGGTGATAGACGCAGGTGTCGAAATACACGTTGTTAAGCAGGTGCTCGCTCAGCAGCGGTTTCTTCATCTCTTGCGCAAGACCGCGAAAGCGGCCCCAGTGATAGGGGACCGCACCGCCCCCGTGAGGGATAAGAAATTTCAGGGTCGGAAAATCTTTAAACAAGTCCCCCTGGATCAGCTGCATGAAGGCCGTGGTGTCGGCATTGAGATAGTGCGCGCCCGTGGTGTGAAAGCAGGCGTTGCAGCTGGTGCTGACATGAATCATGGCCGGCAAATCATGCTCGACCATCTTTTCATAGATGGGGTACCAATACCGGTCGGTCAGCGGCGGACTGGTCCAGTGGCCGCCCGAAGGGTCTGGGTTGAGGTTGATGCCCACCGCGCCATAATCCTTGACACACCTCTCGAGCTCGGGGATGCAGGTGGCCGGATCCACCCCTGGCGACTGCGGCAGCATGGCCACCGGCACGAAATGCGCAGGAAACAAGCGGCTGACCCGAAACACCAGCTCATTGCAGATCGCCGCCCATTGCGAGGACACCTTGAAGTCACCGATATGGTGGGCCATGAAGCTGGCACGCGGAGAAAACAGCGTCAGGTCGCTGCCGCGCTCCGTCATCAGCCGCAGCTGATTGCCCTCGATGGCCTCACGCAGGTCGTCGTCGCTGATCCTGAGGTCGGCGGCACGGGGCATGAGCTCAGGATTCGTCAAGGCTTCAACCTGCCGATTGCGCCAGACCTCCAGCGCCTTGGGCGCGGTGGTGAAGTGGCCGTGGCAGTCAATGATCATGGGAATCTCTCCATCAAATGCGCACGACCCGCCTGCGCGATCAGGCTGGCTCCATGCCGAAGGCTTGCAAATCAGCCGACGCGTTGGCGCAAAAATCAATCCACCGCCGAGCCGCCTGCGCTTGTCTTGAGGCAGTGGTCACCGCTGCGCTGAACACGGTAACGATCTGCGCCGGCTCAGGCAGCAAAGCCCAGGCTATGTCGGGCAAGCCCATGAGTTCGCTGCGCTGCTGAAACCCCAGCTCTGCCCGCCCCTGGGCGAGCAACTGACCCACCGGCACGCCAGGGGGCGCCTGCACCAGACGATCTCGAACCTGATCGAGCAGACCCCACTGAGCCAGCCGGTCCAACAGGGCCAGGCCGCTGGGCCCAGTCGAGTAGGCCATGGATCGCGCTGCCAAAACCGTTTGCCGCAGGGCGTCCAGGCTCGACAGATCAGGCCGGGGCCGCGCCGACGGCCAGGCCACCGCCACGAGAGAGCGCATCAGATCGCGGCAGGAGTCGGCTCGCAAGTGACCCTGTACCACCAGGGTATCGATGGCATCACGGGCGAGCACCACCACATCAGCGGCCTCGCCCTGAGCCACCCGCCGGGCCACCTCAACGCCGCCGAAGGCCTGCAGATGCAGCGCCGAGTGACCGCCCGGATGACGGGCGGCCCACTGCGCCATCACCGGTCGCGGAGCCATCGAACACAGGCAGACCAGGGGTTCGGCCGCGCTCGTCAAAAGCGTATTTGCCATTTCGATGTGGCGCGAGGGCGCTGCCTTGACCCCGCCTTACTGCTGCGCAATGCGGGCCCGCACGATCACATCGCCCCAGCGCTTGATCTCGCTGGCAAGCAAGGCCGAAGCCTGCTCTGCTGAGCTGGACTGGGCATCGACATTGAGCTCGGCCAGCCGCCTGCGCACCTCCGAATGATTGAGCGCAGCGACCACCTCCCGATGCAAACGCTCGAGCACCGGTCGCGGCGTGCGCGCCGGTGCAGCCAGGCCGTTCCAGCTTGAGGCCACAAAGGCGCTCAGTCCGCTCTCGCGCGCAGTAGGCACATCGGGCAAGGCCGACGAACGCTTCTCGCCAGTGACCGCCAGAACGCGCAAGGCGCGGGCATTGACCTGCGACATGACGGGACCCAGAATTTCCACCGCCGCATCGATCTGACCGCCGCGCAAGGCAGTCACCACCGCCGGCGTGCCGTTGAAGGGAACAATCTGCACATCGATATTGGCCGTGGACTTGAACAACTCGGCCGCCAAATTCTGGGTGCTGCCGATGTTGATGCTGCCCACATTGAGTTTGCCGGGATTGCCGCGCGCAAAGGCCAGCATCTCTGCGAGAGACTTGAAGCGCGACTCTGCGGGCGCCACGATGGCGATGTCAAAGTAGCCCAGCGTGGAAATCGGCGCGAAGTCTTTGAGGGTGTCAAACGGCAGGGCCTTGAAGAGGCCGGCACTGACCGCTGTCCCGTTGGACATCAGCAGCAAGGTATGGCCATCGGGTTCGGCCTTGAGTACGGTTTCAGCGGCAGCGATACCGCCGGCCCCGGGCTTGTTCTCGATGACAACCGCCTGACCGAGCTGCTCAGCCAGCCGGCCAGCCACTGTACGCGCCGTCAGGTCGGCCACGCCTCCGGCCCCAAAGGGCACGACGATACGAACCGGTTTGCTCGGAAAGGTTTGAGCAAAAGCCGGCAGCCAGCAGGCGACGGCCGCAATCACAAGGGCCAGCGCAGAGATCGAAAGAGGGCGTCGATTCATGATGGAATTGAGAAATGGGCGCTCCACTTGCAGCGCCTGCCGAGGTTGTAAAGGCTCATCCACTTTTGAAGCCCCACTATGGGAGAGAGCGCCTGCAAACGCAAGCGGGCTATCCCTGCACGCCCAAGATCGGACCCGACTTCAAGGAGCCTGTCGCACCTCGATGGGCACGCGCGGGGCCAAGGCGCACATCAATTCGTAACTGATGGTTCCAGCGGCCGCGGCGACCTCGTCGATCGGCAAGCACGCGCCGCCGCTGGCCTGTCCCCACAACGTGACCTCCGTCCCCAGCCCGTAGTCCGGGTGTTCCGTCAGGTCCACAGCCAGCATGTCCATGCTGACGCGACCCAGGAGTCGGCCGCGCTCGCCAGCCACCAGCACGGGCGTACCGGTCGGTGCGTGGCGGGGGTAGCCGTCGGCGTAACCGCAAGCCACCACACCCACGCGCATCGGGCGATCGGCGACAAAGATCGATCCGTAACCCACACTGTCGCCAACCTGCAGATCCTGGGTGGCGATCACCCGCGCATTGAGGCTCAT
>JBILUT010000235.1:0-3577 GCA_044370875.1 Polaromonas sp.
CGCCCCGGCTTCATACTGCAAGCAGAAATCGGCCGAAACGCCTACCCGCCCACCCGAGCGCCAACTCTTTGGCACTCCGGCCTTGTCAAACCCCCCGCGGCACCTCAAGGCGATTAGGGGTGTGGGCGGGGGCCGATTTCTGCTTGCAGTATGAGGCCGTCGCCCATATCCCGGACCGCCCGTCGACGCTGTTTCACGTGAAACGGGCTGTGTGGGGTAGTCCTTACCCGGCGCTGGAGGTGCTGTGCTTGAAGTTCAGCCATTACACTGAGCTCCTTTCATCCTGAGGTAGACATGCTCGGCTCCTTTGCTGGCATTGCCGATTTCGGCGCATTTGTGCTGGCCATCGTGGTTTTCTTGGCCATTCCCGGGCCGGGCAATCTGGCCCTGGTCACCTCTACCGCCAAAGGCCGAATCCCCGGGGGGCTGGCTGCCACCTTCGGCGTGATTGCGGGTGATCAAGTCCTGCTTTGGGCGGCTGTGGCCGGCGTATCGGCCGTTTTGACCGCTTCTCCGACCGCCTTTGGCTTGATTCAGTGGGCCGGCGCTGCCTATTTGGCCTGGCTGGGGTTTCGCATGCTCATGGCCAAGCCGGGTGATGCGCCGATTCTTGAAATTCACGCGGGACAGTATTTTCGGCAAGCTCTGCTGATCACCCTGCTCAACCCCAAGGCCATTGTTTTTTACATGGCCTTTTTCCCCTTGTTCGTGGACCCAGCCCAGCACCAGGGCGTGTTCACCTTTGCGGTCATGGCCGCTACGATTGCTGCGCTGACCTTTCTGTATGGTCTGGCGGCGACCTTGCTCACCTTTCATTTGGCCGAGCGTCTGCGAGCCAGCCCCTGGATGAAGTCGTCCTTGGAAAAAGTGGCCGGCGTCTTGTTGATCGGCTTTGGATTTAAGTTGGTCCTGTCCCGTTGATCGGGCCCATTCGCGCACTCTCAGAAACATGCCCAAAATTCTCTGCATTGCCAATCAAAAAGGCGGGGTCGGCAAGACCACCACCACAGTCAATTTGGCGGCGGGCTTGGCCCAGCTGGGTCAGCGGGTGTTGCTGATCGATCTGGACCCTCAGGGCAATGCCACCATGGGTTCGGGCATCGACAAGCGCGAGCTGGACTTGTCGGTGTATGACGTCCTGCTTGAGTCGGCCGGCATTGCTGAGGCGCGGCAGCGGCCGCCGAAGCTGGTGGAGGCGGGCTGTGGCTTTGATGTACTGGGCGCCAATCGCGAGTTGGCGGGCGCCGAGGTGGAGCTGGTGGACTTGGAACGCCGCGAAAACCGCTTGCGCCAAGCTATCTCGGCGGTTCAGGAGCAGTACGACTTCATCCTGATTGACTGTCCGCCATCGCTGTCCATGCTCACGCTCAATGGGCTGTGCGCGGCCCACGGGGTGGTGGTGCCAATGCAGTGTGAGTACTTTGCCCTGGAGGGCCTGACCGATCTGGTCAACACCATTCGGCAGGTGCATGGCAACCTCAACCCGGACCTCAAGATCATTGGTCTGCTGCGTGTCATGTTCGACCCGCGCATCACCTTGCAGCAGCAGGTCAGTGACCAGCTCAAAGAGCATTTCGGTGACAAGGTGTTTGACACCATCATCCCGCGCAATGTGCGTTTGGCCGAGGCCCCCAGCTATGGCTTGCCGGGCCTGGCTTTTGATGCATCGTCCAAGGGGGCGCAGGCTTTTGTGACCTTTGCACGAGAGATGGTCGATCGCGCCAAGCGCTGGGCTTGATGCTTATTTAAAACATAACGTTGGCCGGCTTGCTGCCGGCCGCTTTCTGGAAAGACGCAACAACATGGTGACCAAGAAACCCAAAGGCCTCGGACGCGGCCTCAGTGCCCTGCTTGGGCCGGCTGTCAGCCCGACGCCTGAAGAGCCGGCTGCGGGGGCCAGCCCCGGACTACCTGCCTCGCTGCGCCTTGATGACATGGTGGCCGGTCAGTATCAGCCGCGCACCCGCATGGATGAGGGCGCGTTGTACGAGTTGGCCGAATCGATCAAGTTGCAGGGCATCATGTCGCCGATTCTGGTGCGCAAGATCAAGCAGGGCGACTCGGCCGGCAAGTACGAAATCATCGCCGGTGAGCGGCGCTTTCGCGCGGCCAGACTGGCCGGGCTCGACAGCGTTCCGGTGCTGGTGCGTGATGTGCCCGATGAGGCGGCCGCCGCCATGGCCCTGATTGAGAACATGCAGCGCGAAGACCTCAATCCGCTGGAGGAGGCGCAGGGTTTGCAGCGACTGATTCGCGAGTTTGGCATGACCCATGAGGCCGCTGCGCAGGCGGTCGGCCGGTCGCGCAGCGCGGCGTCCAATCTCTTGCGTCTGCTCAATCTGGCCGAGCCGGTGCAAACCATGCTCATGGCGGGTGACATTGACATGGGACATGCCCGGGCGCTGCTGGCCTTGGATCGCGCCACCCAAATCACGGCAGCCAATCAGATAAGTGCGCGCAAACTCTCGGTGAGAGAGGCAGAAAGCCTGGTCAAAAAGCTGTCTGCCGAGTTTGCCTTGCGACCGCCGAAAGTGACCAAGGAAAAATCACGGGACGTTCGACGGGTCGAGGAGGAGTTGGCCGACCTGCTGACAGCTGAGGTCGAGGTGCGGATCAGGAAGCAGATCAAGCGCGCTGGCCGGGTTGAGGACACCGGCGAGCTGGCGATCGCTTTTTCTTCGCTGGAGCAACTCAATGCCCTGATCGACAGGCTGCGCGGCCACGCGGCTTGAGGGTGACGGTGCGCCGCGCTCACTCGCGCATCAGCGCCTCGATCTCGTCGGCATCGACCGGTACGCCGCGGGTGAGCAGTTCACAAGCCCCGGCGGTGACCAAGGCATCGTCTTCGATGCGGATGCCGATATTCCAGAATTCACGGGGCACCCCTTTGGCCGGGCGCACATAAATGCCGGGCTCGATGGTCAGCACCATGCCGGGCCGCAGGACGCGGCCGGGGCGACGCATCACCCGATCGCCCAGGGCATCGACTTCTTCCCGGGCGCGTGCGCCGGGTTCGGTGTAATCGCCGCAGTCGTGCACATCCATGCCCAGCCAGTGGCCGGTGCGGTGCATGTAGAACTGCCGGTAGGCACCCGACTCGATGACATCGTCAAGCCGGCCGTGCTGCTTCCTGTTCAGCAGCCCTGTATCGAGCATGCCCTGGGCCAGCACCCGCACGGCTGCGTGGTGCGGATCGAGAAAACGCCGTCCGGGTCGGGTGGCGGCGATGGCGGCCTCTTGCGCCGCCAGCACGATGTCGTAGAGCTGGCGCTGGGCGGGCGTGAAGCGGCCATCGGCTGGAAAGGTGCGGGTGATGTCGCTGGCATAGCCATCGAGTTCGCAGCCTGCGTCGATCAGGCACAGTTCGCCCGCCTTGAGCCGGGCGGCCCCGGCGCGGTAATGGAGCACGCAGGCGTTAGCACCGGCTGCCACGATGCTGGTGTAGGCCGGGAACTGCGAGCCGTTGCGGCGAAATTCGTGCAGCAGTTCGGCATCGAGGTGGTATTCGCGGGCGTCCAGACCCGCGCGCAGCATGCGGGCCGAGGTCTGCATGGCGCGCACGTGGGCCTGCGCCGCA
>JBILUT010000236.1:0-3567 GCA_044370875.1 Polaromonas sp.
GATCGTGCAGAACCTCTATCAGTTCAAGCCCGAGCCTCCTTTTTCTCCGGGTGGCGAGACGGCTGGCGAGGTGCTCGCACTGGGCGACGGCGTCAAGCGCTTCAAGGTGGGCGATAAGGTGATGGCCCTGACCATCTGGGGCGGCTTTGCCGAGCAGGTGCTGGCCAAGCAGGAGCAGGTGATCGCCATGCCCGAAGGGCTGTCGTTCGAGGTGGCCGGCTCGCTGCTCTTGACCTATGGGACTTGTTTGCATGCCCTGCGCGATCGCGCGGCCCTGCAGCCTGGAGAAACCGTACTGGTGCTTGGCGCCGCTGGCGGCATCGGCCTGGCCACCATCGAACTGGCCAAGGCGCTCGGTGCGCGTGTGATCGCGGCTGCGTCCAGCTCTGAAAAGCTCGCCACTTGCCGGTCGCAAGGTGCCGACGAGGTGATCAACTACTGCGAGCAGAACCTGCGTGAGGAAATCAAGCGACTGACGGACGGCCGGGGGATCGATGTGGTGATGGATCCGGTCGGCGGCGACTATGCCGAGGCCGCACTGCGTTCCATGGCCTGGCGCGGCCGTTATCTGGTGGTGGGCTTTACCGACGGCCAGATTCCGCGCTTGCCTTTGAACCTGGTGTTGCTCAAGGGCTGCGCCATCGTCGGCGTGTTCTGGGGCGACTTTATCCGTCGGCAGCCGCAAGCGGCCCACACCGATTTGCAAGACTTGGTGGGCATGCTGCGTCAAGGCCAGATCAAGCCGCTGATCTCGGGGCGTTACACCCTGGCTGAGGCCCCGCAGGCGATTTTGGAACTGTCGCAGCGCCGGGCGCAGGGCAAGCTCGTCGTGCTGCCCTGAGCCCGGAGCATTGGCATGATCCACGAAGTCCCCCAGGCCGATGCGCCCGTGCTGCTGTGGCGGCAGGGCGCAGTGGCGCATCTGCGCTTTAACCGCCCGGCCTCGCTCAACGCGATCGATCTGGCGCTGGCCCGCGCCTTCCACCAGGCTTGTCTGGAGCTTCGTCGGGACGCGCAGCTGCGGGTGGTCGTGATCAGCGGCGAGGGGCGGGCCTTCATGGCCGGGGGCGATTTACCCTCCATGCGCGCCGACCCGGTCGGTGGCAGCTCTGCGCTGATCGAGCAAATGCATCCGGCCCTGGAGACTCTGGCGCAACTTGAGGCCCCAGTGATCGCCTCGGTGCATGGTGCGGTGGCTGGCGCTGGACTTGGCGTGGCCCTGGCCTGCGATCTGGTCATCGCTGCGGCCGGCACACGTTTTAACCTGGCCTATCCTCGCATCGGCACCAGTTCGGACTGCGGCACCTCATGGGGTCTGGTACGCGCAGTGGGCGTACGCAAGGCCATGGAAATCGCCTTGATCAATGAGGCCATCGACGCCGAGGAGGCGCAGCGCATCGGGCTGATCAACCGCGTGGTGCCGGCGGACACGCTGGCCGAGCAGACCGCCCTGGTGGCCGAGAGACTTGAAAACTCGGCGCCGATGGCCATCGCGCATCTCAAGAGCTTGATTCGTTGTGCCGATCGCAATGACCTGCACACGCAGCTTGAGATGGAGGCCCATCTGTTTCGGCAGTGCGCGGCCACCACCGACTTCACAGAAGGCATAACCGCCTTCTTCGAGAAGCGGCCGGCGCGTTTTCAGGGGCGTTAGGACTCCCTGCGGCCGCCAGGGACCTATCCTCGCACTGGACTCTTGGGCATCTTCAAGCTGCATCTGCAGGGCGATGGCCGGTCAAGACAGTCCCCCGGCCTTAAAGCTCGGCTTTGCTCAGCGCTTTTTTTTCGGCGGCCCGGCGTGCAAACTCTTCCCGCAACGCCCTGAGCTTTTCACGCGGATCCTCGCGGACGGTTTTCTGATCGAGCGCCATTTCAGCAATAAAGCGGCTGGGCGCAGCGGCCACCGTGTCGCGCCCTTTCTTGCGCCGACGCGTCCAGCTCACCGCCAGGCTCTGCTGGGCCCGGGTGATGCCCACGTACATCAGGCGCCGCTCTTCCTGCAGCCCAATCGCCTGATCTTGGCCGGCATCCTCTTCCCGCTTGAAGGGCAGAAGCCCCTCGACACAGCCAACGAGCATCACATGCGGCCACTCCAGGCCTTTGGCGGCATGCAGCGTCGATAGCGTGACCATGTTTTGCTCGCCCTCGCGTTCATTGAGGGTCGACAGCAAGGCGATGGTCTGCACCACCTCCAGCAGGCTCTTGGACTCGCGCGCCATGACCAGGCCCGCTTCGTCGTCGACCTGTCCTCCGCAGCGCTGGGCCATCCAGTCGCAAAAGTCAATGACGTTGGACCAGCGGGCGGCGGCCGCTTGCTCGCTGTCTTCGCTGTCGTAGAGGTGCTGCTCGTAGCCAATATCCTTGAGCCAGTCTCGCAGAAATTGCTGCGCGGCTTCGGCGCCAAGGGTGTGGCGAGCGCGATATTGCAGATCGTTGACGCAGCGGCCAAATTCCTGCAACGAGCCCACCGCGCGGGCTGGCAGTGCAGTGGCCAGGCTGTGGCTGTGCAGCGCCTCGAAAAGACTGAGCTTGTAGCGACTGGCGAACACGCCCAGGCTGGCCAAGGTGGTGTGACCGATACCGCGTTTGGGACTGGTGATGGCCCGCAAGAAAGCCGGATCATCGTCGTTGTTGACCAGCAGGCGCAGCCAGGCGCAAAGGTCTTTGACCTCGGCGCGGTCAAAAAAGCTCTGCCCGCCTGAGACCTTGTAGGGAATCTGCGCTTTGCGCAGCGCCTTTTCAAAAGGCTTGGCCTGATGGTTGGCTCTGTAGAGCACGGCAAAGTCTTTCCAATCGCGATGGCGCTGACCGTCTCCGGCGCGCAGGCTCTGGATACGAGCCACGATGCGCTCGGCTTCATGCTCTTCGTTGTCGCAGTCGAGTACCCGCACCGGCTCGCCTTCGCCCAGTTCGGAGAAAAGGGTTTTGGGAAAGAGCTTGGGGTTGGGGCCGATCACATGATTGGCCGCTCGCAAAATGGCGCTGGTCGAGCGATAGTTCTGTTCGAGCTTGATGACCTTCAAGGCGGGAAAGTCCTGGGGCAAGCGCTTGAGGTTATCGAGCGTTGCCCCGCGCCATCCATAAATGGACTGGTCGTCATCGCCCACGGCCGTCAAGTGGGCCCGTGGGCCGACCAGCAGTCGCAGCAACTCGTACTGGGTGGCGTTGGTGTCCTGGTATTCATCAACCAGCAGATGGCCGATGGCGGACTGCCAGCGTATGCGCACGTCTTCGTGCTCTTGCAGCAGCTTGAGCGGCAGTCCGATCAGGTCGTCGAAGTCCACCGCTTGGTAGGCGCTCAGACGCTCTTCATAACGGGCCATGATGCGAGCGAGCGTCGCCTGCTGGTCATCGGCAGCCTGAGCCAGCGCGCGCTGCGCATTGAGCCCCTGGTTCTTCCACAGGCTGATGGCCCACTGCCATTGGCGGGCGGTGGCTGCATCGGTGCTGCCGCCACAGTCCTTGAGCAGGCTGGTCACATCGTCGCTGTCCAAAATACTGAACTGTGGTTTCAGGCCAAGAGCTGCGCCATCTTGTCTGAGCATGCGCACGCCCAGAGCGTGGAAG
>JBILUT010000237.1:0-3560 GCA_044370875.1 Polaromonas sp.
AGTGGCCGACCTGTGGTTTCACACGCTGGTGGCCTTGTCGCACTATGGCCTCCAGCCCGCTGATGTGCTGACCGAGCTCGAGCGCCGCGAAGGCCAGAGCGGTCTGGAAGAGAAGGCCTTGCGCAAGGCTCTGGCTCGAGAGGCCGGGCCTGATGGCGGGTCTGCGGGGGCGTGATGTCTTTGCCTGAAGTGGCACAAAGCTCGGGTCGTCCTCATTCGGCCGGTGAACGTTTATTGATGCAGGTGCTCTACGGCCTGCACACGCTGGCCTGGTTCTCCATGGGGACCTTGGCCGTCGTCGCGCTGATGCTCAACTACATCCGGCGTGGCGACGAAAGCGACCCCCTGTATCTGGCCCATCACCGCTTCATGATCGCCACCTTCTGGTGGACCTTGCTGTGGCTGCTCCTGCTATCGCCTTTATGGTTGCTGTTCCTGTTCCCGGGCTGGCTGGCCTACCTGGTGGTCCTGCTGTGGTATCTCTACCGCTGCCTCAAGGGCTGGCTGCGATTCAATGCGGATCGCTTGCCAGTCGACCTGCCCATTGATTCTGCGAGTTCCCCATGAGCGCTTCCCCGGACAACTGCATCTTCTGCAAGATCGTGGCGGGTCAGATTCCCAGCCGCAAGGTCTATGAGGATGATGAGATTTATGCCTTTCATGACATCCATCCCTGGGCGCCGGTGCATTTCCTCATCATCCCGCGGGCCCACATCCCGTCCATGGCGCAGGTCGGCCCCGAGCATCAGGCCCTGATCGGTCGGATGATGGTGCTGGCCCCCAGGCTGGCGCTGGAGCAGGGCTGCCGACCCTACCCCGAAGGCGGATTTCGCATCTTGACCAACACTGGGGCGGAGGGCGGGCAGGAGGTGCACCACCTGCATTGGCATGTCATGGGCGGTCCCCGGCCCTGGTTGCGCGGCTGAGCCCGGCTGTGGGTCGGTCTTCTTAGGCCTCAGGGGTCAACGGTCTTTTACACCTCGAGGCCTTGTCAGGCCCGATAGAATGGCCAGATTCGGCGCGCTTTCTCCCCGCGCCCTTCCAGGAGTAAATCATGGGTTCGTTTTCCATCTGGCATTGGCTGATCGTTTTGTTGATCGTGGTCATGGTTTTTGGTACCAAAAAGCTTAAGAACCTGGGCTCGGACTTGGGCGGTGCGGTCAAGGGCTTCAAAGATGGCATGAAGGATGGCGGCGCCAATGCGCAGCCTGCTGACGAGGCCTCCAAGCAGGCCGCCGCCCAGGTTACCAACCAGACGGCTGCACCTGTGGCCGACGACAAGAACACCATCGACGTTCAGGCTCGCCCCAAGTCCTGATCGCCAGGTCAAGGCCGGTTCCCGCCCCAGGCACCGGCGCACCGCGAGTCCTCAATGATTGAACTGGGCATTTCCAAGATGGCCTTGATCGGCGCCATTGCGCTGATCGTCATCGGTCCCGAAAAACTGCCGCGGGTGGCCCGGACGGTCGGTGCCCTGCTGGGCAAGGCGCAGCGCTACGTGGCCGATGTGCGGGCCGAGGTCAACCGGTCCATGGAGCTCGATGAGCTCAAGAAAATGAAGGACTCGGTGGAGACTGCGGCGCGCGATGTGCAAAGCTCCATGCAAAGCACGGCCGATGGTTTTGAGCAATCTTGGGCTGAGGCGACGAGTGCCCTTGAGCAGGCGGCCACGCCGGTGGAAGTGCCCTCCATGGTGGTGTTCCCCGAATACAAGCACCCGGGCAAGAAGTGGCGTGTCAAGCAAGGCGCCATGCCCCAGTGGTTCAAGGCGCGGGCTGGCGTGCGGACTCGGGCTCAATCGGGCGCTGCCCGAGTGGCGCGGTTCCGTCCCCGCTCTTCGGCCCAGGGCTGAGCGCCCGATGCCGATGCCCAATCCCATGCCATGACTTCCCCCAAAGACGAAAAACCCGACGAACTGGCCGGCACCGAGCAGCCCTTCGTGCAGCATCTGATGGAGTTGCGGGATCGGCTGATCCGGGCCATCTTGGCCATCGGCATCGCAGCCGCGGCGCTGGCGCTCTACCCGGGTCCGAGTGCGCTCTACGATGTGCTGGCGGCCCCGCTGGTGGCGACCTTGCCGCAGGGTGCCACCCTGATTGCGACCAACGTCATCTCTCCCTTCATGGTGCCGATCAAGATTTTGTTCTTGGCGGCCTTTATGCTGGCCCTGCCAGTGGTGCTCTACCAGGTCTGGGCCTTCGTGGCCCCGGGCCTGTACTCGCATGAAAAGCGTCTGGTCCTGCCGCTGGTGGTCTCCAGCACGGTGCTTTTCTTCGTGGGGGTGGCCTTTTGCTATTACTTCGTCTTTGGACAGGTGTTTACCTTCATCCAGAGCTTTGCGCCCAAATCGATCACAGCCGCGCCGGACATTGAGGCCTACCTGAGTTTTGCCATCGGTATGTTTCTGGCCTTCGGTCTGGCGTTTGAGGTGCCGGTGGCGGTGATCGTGCTGGTGCGTATGGGCGTCGTCTCGACCGCCCAGCTGCGGCAGTGGCGCGGCTATTTCTGGGTGGGCGCGGCGGTCGTCACGGCCATGGTGACGCCGCCAGATGCCGGCTCCATGATCATGTTGCTGGCCGTGGTTGGCGCCCTGTATGAGGTGGGCATCGTCTCAGCCCAGGTGTTCGTCAAGCACACCGCCGCAGCAGCCGAGCCAGCCGCCCAATCGCAGACGGCGGCCGATGGCGAGGCCCCCAAGCCCTGAGGCTGCTGTCCTCAGCGCGCTAGCTTCGGTGCTGGGCGAATGCCGGGCGTGATGGCCAGATCCAGGCGGTCATCACGACGCGACAGGCCAAGGCTGGCTGGCTCCCCTGGCTTTAGGGCGGCCACTGCACCGAGCAGTTCCGATACGTTACGAACAGGTCGTCCGGCCACCGAGGTGATCACATCGCCGGGTCGGATGCCGGCCTTCGCGGCCGGTCCGTCTTGCAGCACGCCCGTCACGATCACACCCTCTTGTGGGCGGATATTGAAAGCCTGAATGAGTTCGGCATTGAGTTCCTGTGGCTCGACGCCGATCCAGCCCCGCGTGACCCGGCCGTCGCGCACGATCGCATCGAGCACTTGTCTTGCGGTCGTGACCGGAATGGCAAATCCAATACCCAGCGAGCCGCCCGAACGCGAGTAAATGGCAGTATTGATACCCAGCAGATGGCCCTGGGTATCGACCAGTGCCCCGCCTGAATTGCCGGGGTTGATGGCCGCGTCGGTCTGGATGAAGTTCTCGAACACATTGATGCCCAATTGGTTGCGGCCCAGCGCGCTGACGATACCGCCGGTCACCGTTTGGCCGACCCCAAAGGGGTTGCCAATGGCCAGCACCTGGTCGCCGATTTCAATTTCTTCTGAGTTGCCCATCACGATGGTCGGCAGCTTGTCGAGTTCGATGCGTAAAACGGCCAGGTCGGTCTCGGGATCGGTGCCAACCAGGCGTGCACGCGCTTTGCGCTGATCGTTGAGGGTCACCTCGATGTTGTCGGCGCCCTCGATCACATGGTGATTGGTGAGGATGTAACCGTTGGGGCTGACGATCACCCCGCTGCCCAATCCCTGCTGTGGCT
>JBILUT010000238.1:0-3556 GCA_044370875.1 Polaromonas sp.
GGATCGGGATGGACCCCACCTCCGGTCTGTTCGCAGGAGAGGGCCACATCCCCCTGGCCTGCACGCCGGAACCTTCACGCGCGGCGCCAGTGGAAGGCGAGGTAGGGCCCTGCGAGGTTGAGTTCTCGCACCAGATAACAGTGCGACGTATTGAGCAATAGCGGCGCATATCACCATGCTGAGGGGAAGGCAGAGGGCGACACCCAATCGGCGCCATGGCAAAAACCGTAGCCCGGTGCAGGCAGGCGGTACCGTCTTTACAGCGCCGTCCTCAAACCCAGGTGCCCCGGGCAATCCCCAGCGGCTCTGGGCGGATATTGACCTATTATTCAACTTTGATTTAAGGAGACCTCCATGCAACAAGACAGACGCCTTTTCCTCCAGCTCGCTGGTGCCGCTATGGCAACCGGGGCCACGTGGCCGAGCCTGGCCCAGGCCAAACCTCTGTTCGACAACATCAATATGTTCGTACCAGCGGCACCGGGCGGAGGCTGGGACGGCACCGCCCGCGCCCTTGAGCGAGCCGCCAAGGCCTCCGGCCTGGTGGGCAACATGCAATTTGAAAATGTCGGCGGGGCCGGCGGCATGGTCGGTCTGCCGCGTTTCGTCAACCAGCGCAAGGGTCAGGGCAACAGCCTGATGATCGGCGGTTCAGTGATGGTGGGTGCGGCCATTGCCAACAAGAGTCCGGTCACCATGAAGGACGTCACACCCATCGCCCGCCTGACCGAGGAAGCTGGCGTTATCGTAGTGCCCGCTGGCGGCAAGATTAAGAATTGGAAGGAACTGGTCGACGCCCTGAAGGCCAACCCCAAGGCTGTATCGGTTGCGGGCGGCAGCGCCGGCGGAACCGACCACCTCATTCTGGGCCTGATGATCAAGGAACTGGGCCGCAATCCTCGCGAGGCAGCCTACGTAGCCTTTGCCGGCGGTGGCCCGGCCAACGCTGCGATCCTTGGTGGCCAGGTACTGGCGGGTATATCGGGTTACTCAGAGTTCGAAGAGCAAATCAAGGCAGGCCGCATGATCGCCCTGGCGTCTTCTGGCAGCAGGCGCATCCCTGGGGTCAACATCCCAACCATGACCGAACTGGGCCTCAATGTCACGATGGCCAACTGGCGCGGCGTGTTTGCCGCACCGGGGATCAATCAAGCCCAACGCGAGGCCCTGATCAACTTCGTCACCGCGGTGGTCAAGTCGGCGGCCTGGCAGAAGGAACTCGAAACCAGGAAATGGACCGACGTGTTCATGACCGAGCAGCCCTTCCAGCGCGAATTGGCCTCGGACATCTCCAAAACCGAGGCGGTCATGAAGGAGTTGGGTCTGGCATGACCCCCTTGCGCGTCGCGCTGATGCTCGTCGCCATCTGCTGCGTGGCCGCGTGGCAGGTGACGGTGATCCCTCAATCGCTGATGCAGATGACGGTAGGCGCCACCTTGGTGCCGGCCGTCATCGTCGCCGGACTGACGCTGGTGTCGGTGCTCTACGGCGTCAGCGCTTGGCGCGGCCGGCAGGCCGACGAGAGCTTGTCCGAAGGACAAACCGCCCTGCCCGGGGCTAACACCCGCCTGCTGACCTTGCTGGCAGGTGGAGGCCTGTTCATGGCTCTGGTGATTCCGTTGGGTTTCGTGATCCCGGCCACCCTGTGTGGCATGTGCATCGCCAAGGCCTTCGAAGGCCCTTTCAGCTTGAAGTCACTGCTTATTTGCGGTGCCATCGCCCTGATTTTCTGGACCCTGTTTGCCCGCCTGCTTGGCGTCGGCCTCGGGCCTGCCTTACCGTTCGGCTTCTGATTTTCCGGATTTTTCATGGAAGCTTTTCACGCCCTGATGGGCGGCTTTGCCAATGCCCTGCAGCCGGCCACATTGATGTGGGGGTTTATCGGGTGTTTTGTAGGCACGCTGGTGGGCGTGTTGCCAGGCATAGGCCCGGCACTGACCATCGCACTGCTACTGCCCCTGACCTACCACGTACCGGCGACCAGCATGTTCGTCATGTTCGCCGGTATTTACTACGGCGCCGCCTACGGCGGCTCAACCACGTCGATCTTGCTCAACACCCCGGGTGAATCGTCCGCTGTAGTGACTGCCCTGGAGGGCAACAAGATGGCCCGACGCGGAAGGGCTGGTCAGGCGCTGGCGACGGCTGCCATCGGCAGTTTTGTTGCGGGTACCATCGGAATACTGGCTCTGACCTTTGTGGCGCCCCTGGTCGTCGAGGCGGCCCTGGCCTTTGGCCCTGCGGAATATTTCTCCCTCATGGTCCTGTCTCTGGTCGCCGTGTCGGCGGTGCTGGGCAACTCTTTGCTGCGTGGACTGGTCAGCCTGGGCGGTGGGCTGCTGATTGGCATGATCGGCATTGACCTGCAAACCGGGCAACCGCGATTTACCTTTGGCCGGCCTGAATTGCTCGACGGTGTTGAAGTGACCGTGGCTGCGGTTGGCTTATTTGCCGTAGGAGAAGCCCTGTACCTGGCCTGGCAAGGCCGTGAAGCCAAGGGCAGCGAGGTCATGAAAATGAGCGGCCGCTTGTGGCTCAGCGCCCAGGACTGGGCGCGATCCTGGAAGGCCTGGATCCGCGGCGCTCTGTTCGGCTTTCCCATCGGCGCCCTGCCCGCCGGAGGTGCCGAACTGCCCACCCTGCTCTCGTACTACACCGAAAAGAAGCTCTCCAAACACCCCGAAGAATTTGGCCACGGCGCGATAGAAGGGGTCGCCGGCCCTGAAGCGGCCAACAACGCCGCAGCGGCGGGGGTATTGATGCCTCTCTTGACGCTGGGCATCCCCACATCGGCCACCGCAGCGATCATGCTGTCCGCCTTTGAAGGTTACGGCATCCAGACCGGGCCCACGCTGTTCACCAACCAAAGCAGCCTGGTCTGGACGCTCATCGCCAGCCTGTACATCGGTAACGTCATATTGCTGGTGCTCAACCTGCCGCTGGTCGGCTTGTGGGTCAAGCTGCTCAAGATACCGCCCCCGTGGCTTTATGCCGGAATCATCGTCATCTCAGTGGCCGGGGTCTATGGCGCAGGCAATTCGGTCTTCAATGTGGGCCTGCTGTTTGTCTTTGGCCTGCTGGGCTATTTGATGAAGCGTTTTGACTTTCCAGCGGCGCCCCTGATCGTCGGCCTGATCCTCGGGCCGATGGCCGAGCAGTCCCTGCGACAGGCCTTGACCATCAGCCAGGGGGAGTGGAGCACGTTCATCACCCGTCCCCTTTCCGCCAGTCTGCTGCTGATCGCCTTGGCTTTGCTGGTGGTACCCGCAGCCGTGCGTCGTTGGCGAGACAAGCGGTAGCACTGGCGGGTCGCGCGGCCCATCAAAAGCCAATCCCTCATCCTCTCCATAAACCCCCTCATCACCATGACCAACCCCTACGAAATTCTCAAGTCGCTTCAGATTGAGCTGCCGCCTCTGGCTGTGCCGGCCGCCGCCTATGTGCCCTTCGTGCAGACCGGATCACTGATCTTCCTGAGCGGCCACATTGCCAAGAAGCCCGACGGCCAGCCCTGGGTGGGCAAGCTCGGTCAGACCATGAACACCGCCGAAGGCCA
>JBILUT010000239.1:0-3552 GCA_044370875.1 Polaromonas sp.
ACCCTGCTGGGCATAGAACCGCGCGACTTCCACCCCGAGGACACGATGGCCGTGGTGGGATACCTGGCCTTCAGTTTTGCCGCGGCCTTTCGCACCGAGCCGGTACTCACCCAGATCCGCGATCACCTCGGGACCAACCACCTGCGTATCTTCAAGACCGAAGGACTGACCCCGCCCCGATCTTCAGCGTTGCTGCCCACGCAAACAACCGAGCAACTAAGCCGCCTGGCCGCATGGAGTGCCGATGCGGCAGAGCAGATGCGCTTGCCTCTGATGCATGGCAGCAACGCCTGGGCTGTCAGCGGCGCTCGCACAGCCAGCGGCAAACCGCTGCTGGCTGGCGACCCCCACATCACCTACGCACTGCCCAGCGCCTGGTACGAGGCCCATCTCCAGTCGCCCGGTTTTGAGCTCTATGGCCACCATCAGGCGCTGGGGCCCTTTGCCTTGCTCGGCCACAACAGGAACTTCGGCTGGAGCCTGACCATGTTCCAGAACGACGATGTGGATTTCGTGGCCGAAAGGCTTGACCCAGCCCGTCCGGGTCAGGTCTGGCATCAGGGCCAATGGGTGGCACTGCGCGAGCGCAAGGAGCTCATCGCCGTCAAAGGCCAGGGCCCCTTTGAACTGACAGTGCGGACCTCACCGCACGGCCCCCTCATCACAGACCTGTTCAAGCCGGTACTGCCGCAGCAGGCGGTGTCACTCTGGTGGACCTTTCTAGATTCGAACAACCCGGTCCTCGAGGCCTTCTACCAGCTCAATCGGGCTGATACCTTGGCCAAGGCACGCGAGGCGGTCAAAGGCATTCACGCACCCGGCCTGAATGTGGTGTGGGCCAGCGCCGGCGGCGATATCGCCTGGTGGGCCGCAGCGCGGCTGGCGCAAAGGCCACCGGGAGTTGATCCCGGTTTCGTGTTGGATGCCGCGCGCGGCGAAGCTGTCAAAGGCACCTATCTCCCCTTCGAGCGCAACCCTCAGGAAGAAAACCCGGCCCGCGGCTATATCGTCTCGGCCAACCAGCAACCGGCCACGGCCCAGCCGCCGCCGGGCTATTACAACCTGCCCGATCGGGCACGCCGCATCGACGCAGCTCTGAAAGATCCCAAGCCACGCTGGACCGCAGACCAAACGCGAGCGCTGCAGCAAGATACCAGCAGCACCTATGCAACGGCCTTGCTGCGCAATATGCTGCCGGCGCTGCCAGCCCAAGCACCGTCGGAGGCGGCCTTGCTGCAGGCGTTGGCCGCTTGGGATGGCTCCTACCAGGTCGACAGCGTCAACGCGACCGTCTTTACGCAATGGGTCTATGAGGTAGCCCGCGCCGCCATGGCCGATGAACTCGGGCCGGCTTTCTTTGAGCAACTGCTGAAGACTCGCGCGCTTGACCACGCCCTGCCCCGACTGCTGGCCGATGCCCATTCGCCCTGGTGGGACGACACAAGTACCAAGGATATCGAGACACGGGAGCAAATCCTGCTGAGAGCTTGGCGCGCAGCGCTGAGCCATCTGACGACCCTCTATGGCGAGCAGACCTCACAGTGGACCTGGGGGCGAGCTCATACCGTCAAACACGGACATCCCCTCGGGCGCAAGAAACCGCTGGATTTACTGTTCGATGTCGGGCCCTTTGCGGTGCCAGGCGGACGCGAGATCATCAACAATCACTCACACCCGCTCGGACCCGCCCCCTGGGCTGTTACCTACGGCCCTTCGACCCGACGCGTGATTGACTGGGCCGAACCCGGCAAAGCGGTCGGCATCAACCCGGTGGGTCAAAGCGGCGTCCTGTTTGACCGGCACTACAAGGACCAGGCCGACGACTTTCATCAAGGTCTGTACAGGCCACAGCATCTGCTGGAAGCCGATGTCAAGGCCCATACGTCTAGCACGCTCAAGCTCAGATCCGAACGCTGACGCGACCCTCGCCTCGGCGGTACGACCGTCTACGCACGATCGAGTCGCCACACCGCCCATGCTGCGCCCAGGCTCAGCATCGCCATTGGCACGGAAAGCCAGAAGACACTGGCCAAGCCCCAGTGGCTACTGATGAGGCCGCCCACAACCCCGCCCAGGACACCGGGCAGGCCGTAGGCAATCACCGTGTAGAGGGCCTGTCCGCGACCTCGCAGCGGGCCCGAGAAGTGTTGCGAGAGCCAGGCAATGCACACGGTGTGATGCGTGGCAAAAGTGATCGCATGCAGGCACTGGGCCAGCACCAAAGCCCACAGCACATCAGCGGCCCCAGCTGTCACCAGCATGCGCAGGGCCATCACACCGGCACAGATCACCAGCCACTGTCCCAGAGGCCAGATCGGGAGCCAGCGCGACTGCGTAAAAAACCAGGCGATCTCCACCAGCACCGACAGCGCCCACATCAGGCCGATGGTGGTTTTGCTGTAGCCCAGTTCGTCGAGGTAGAGCGAAAAAAATACGTAGACGCTGATGTGCGTCAGCACATGAAAGAAAGCCGACACAAAGAACAGCTGGATGGGGCGACGCCGTAGCAGTGGCAGCACGCTGGGCTGCGTTTGGGGGTCCGAAGCGGGCTCTCGCACGCTGGGCAAGCGCCAGGCGCTCCAGGCCACAGCCCCAATGGTGATCAGGGTAATCAGAGGAAATTGATTCATGCCAAAGCGCTCGAACCACCAGCCGGCGACGATGACCGTGACCAAGAAACCGACCGAGCCAAACACCCGCACGCGGCCATAACGCCGCGTATCAAAGCTGCCATCGCGGCTGACCAGTTGCGTCAGGAGAGCCTCGCTCATGGGCATCATGCCGCTGGTGTGGCAGAACAGCAAAAGCAGGACCACAAACAGCCAGGCAAAGCCGCCGTCAATCCACAGACCGGAGGCAAACACCAGCGAAGCGGTCGCCCCGTAACGCAGCAACCAGCTGCGCCTTCCGGTCCGGTCACTGAGCCAGCCCCATGCGTAAGGGGCGATCAGACGACTGGCCGACTGCAGGGAAACCAGCACGCTGATAGCCACCAGGCTCAGCCCCATATCCTTGAGCCACAGGGGCAGGTAGGGATTGAAAAAACCGATGTGAGCGAAATAAGTGGCGACCAGAGCGGACAAGGCCGCCAGCTGCGAGGAGGCTGGCATCAGAGCGCGGGATGTCTCAGGACGCTGAGCGTCCGGCCACCCGAGGTGCCTGCGCCCGCACATCGCCGCACTGCGCGCGATGCTGCAGGGCCTGCTCCATCAGCACCAGGGCCAGCATGGCCTCCAGGATGGGGGTGGCGCGAATGCCCACGCAAGGATCGTGACGGCCCTTGGTCACCACTTCAGTGGCTTGGCCCTCACGAGTGACTGAAGGTCGCGGCGTGAGGATGGATGAAGTGGGCTTGATGGCCACCGATACCTCGATATCCTGCCCGGTTGAAATACCGCCCAGAACACCACCGGCATGGTTGGAGGCAAAACCGGCCGGCGTGATCGCATCGCCATGCACACTGCCGCGCTGGCTCACGCTGGCAAACCCGGCACCGATTTCCACCCCCTTGACCGCGTTGACGCCCATCATGGCGTAGGCGATATCGGCGTC
>JBILUT010000240.1:0-3545 GCA_044370875.1 Polaromonas sp.
GGTCCGCGGCTATGTCGAGGTCTTGCCCCACTTGCCCGAATTGCTGTCAATTCGCCGGCAGTTGAGGCAGCGTTTACTCGCGCGTCCCCCCGATCTTTTTATGGGTGTTGATGCTCCCGACTTCAATCTGGATCTGGAAATTGCGTTGCGCTCTGCCGGTGTGCCCACCCTGCACTTCGTCAGTCCGTCCTTTTGGGCCTGGCGTGCAGACAAGGTGAGCAAGCTCAGGCGAGCTGCTGATCACGTGCTCTGCATTTTTCCCTTCGAGCCCGAGTTGCTGGCTACCCAGGGTGTACCGGCGACTTTCGTAGGCCATCCGCTGGCCAACATGATCGCGTTGAATGTGGATCGCCAGGCTGCTCGGGACAGTCTGAACTTGCCCCACGAGGACACGGTCGTCGCGTTGTTGCCGGGCAGTCGACGCGCAGAGATCGCTCATCTGGCCCCTCGGTTCTTCAGTGCAGCTCGGTTGATGCTGGCGCAGCGTCCGCAGCTCCGATTTGCAGTCCCGGTGATCCCGGCCCTCATGCCGCTGGTCGAGGCAGCAGCAAGCGAAGCCGGGTTTTCAGGTGAACAGCGCCAGCGCCTGCTGCTGGTTCAGGGGCAGTCGCACGCCGTTCTGGCCGCTTGTGATGTGGCTTTGGTCGCCAGTGGTACGGCCACCTTGGAAGCTGCCCTGTTCAAGCGCCCGATGGTGATCGCCTATCACATGCCCTGGCTGAGTTGGCAGATCATGCGGCGCAAACAACTGCAACCCTGGGTGGGCCTGCCCAATATCCTGTGCCGCCAATTTGTGGTCCCTGAGTTGATCCAGGAGCGTGCAACGCCTCCCGCTCTGGCTGAGGCCTTGTTTCAGTGGCTGGACAGCCCACAGCGCTGTCAGGCTCTGGTGGAACGGTTTGAGCAACTTCATCTTCAATTGCGCCGCGACACGGCTCAGTTGGCCTGTGATGCCATCGAGAAAATCATCCGTGCCTGAGCAGGCTGTGCTGGGCTGGGATCCCCCGGGCTTGCAGGCTGGCGTTGATGAAGCTGGACGCGGTCCATGGGCCGGCCCGGTGGTTGCTGCCGCAGTCATCCTTGATGACCTGCGGCCCATCAGCGGCTTGGCCGACTCCAAGGCACTCAGTCCCTCGCGACGCGAGCGGCTTTACGAGCAGATCATGGCCACCTCGCTGTGTTGCGCAGTGGGTCAGGCCAGTGTGGCGGAGATTGATGCGCTCAATATCTTGCAGGCCAGCTTGCTGGCCATGCAGCGGGCGGTGCAGGGGCTGCGTTTGAAGCCCGCAAAGGTGCTGGTTGACGGTAATCGCCTGCCTCGACTGCCCATGCTGGCCGAGGCTATTGTCGGTGGCGATGCGCGAGTTCCTGCCATTTCTGCTGCCTCCATTGTGGCCAAGGTCACGCGCGACCGTTGGTGCGAGCAGTATCACCAGCACTATCCCCAATACGGTTTTGCCAGCCACAAGGGTTACGGCACGGCTGAGCACCTGGCGGCTTTGAGGGCGCATGGAGCCTGCCCCGAGCATCGCCGCTCGTTTGCGCCTGTGGCTCTCGTGCTGGCCGGCCCACCGCCGGATTGATGTCATGGCATCCGTCGATTTCATCAGCTCCCGCGAAAATTCCTGGCTCAAGGATTTGCGGCGCCTCTCGCGCGATACGGTGGCCTATCGCAAGCAGGGTCAGGTCTGGATCGAGGGTGAGCATCTCCTGGCTGCCGCGGTGGCCAGTGGCCGCCGGCTGCAAACCCTGGTGCTGGCCGAGTCCTTGCAGGAGGGCGCGCTATTGCAGTGGCAATCCCATGCCGAGCGGACGGTGGTGTTACCCGATGCCTTGTGGCGAGAATTTACGGCGCTTGAATCGCCGGCGCGGGTGGGGGCTTTGTTAACCTGGGAGCGCAGTGCCGCCTGGCGGCCTGATGTGGCGACGGTGGTGCTCGATCGTTTGCAGGATGCGGGTAACGTCGGCTCGATCCTGCGCAGCGCCGCTGCGTTTGGGTTCGTGCAGGTGCTGGCTTTGCAGGGGTGTGCCGCCCTCGGCTCGGGCAAGGTTTTGCGGGCGGGCATGGGCGCACATTTCACCTTGAAGTTGTTCGAGGGGCTGCGAATTGAAGAACTCAATGCGCTCGAAGTCCCGGTGCTGGTGACCAGCTCGCATGCCGATACTGCGCTGCAGGAACAGGCCTTGCCCTGGCCCTGCGCCTGGGTCTTTGGCCACGAAGGGCAGGGCGTGGCCGCAGCGCTTGTGGCGCGAGCCACGCAGACCCTGCGCATCATCCAGCCCGGTGGTCAGGAATCGCTCAATGTGGCTGCGGCCGCAGCCATTTGCCTGCATGCCAGCGCCCTGTCCGGCCTGCACCCCGGCGGGACGCCCGGCGCGGTCAGACTATAATCAGAGGCTTTTCAAATCAGCCTCGCCCGGGCGCCGCAAAAGCCAAACTTCACACAAGCAACAGCCAGCGCCGCAGGGATGCAGGCACCCACGCGCGCGAGCGACCGGGCGAACCGTCAACCACACGGAGAACCCAGTGCTTTTGTCCCTCCAGGCAAACTTCCCAGCGGCTGTCTTGGCCCTTGCAGACGGCACGGTCTTTGTGGGCAATTCCATCGGAGCAAGCGGCTCCACCGTCGGCGAGGTGGTGTTTAACACCGCCATGACCGGCTACCAGGAAATCCTCACGGATCCGAGTTATTGCCAACAGATCGTCACGCTCACCTATCCCCATATCGGCAACTATGGCGTCAACCCCGAGGACGTCGAGGCTGCGAAGGTGCATGCTGCAGGCCTGATCATCCGGGACTTGCCCCAGCGGGCATCGAACTTCCGTCAGACCCAGAACCTGTCTGATTACCTGAAGGCCAGTTCGACGGTGGCCATTGCCAATATCGACACCCGTGCCCTCACGCGTCATCTGCGTATTCACGGCGCTCAAAACGGCTGTATCTTGGGCCTGCAGCCCGGGCAGGGGGTGACCGATGCTGCGCTGGCGCAGGCCAAGTCGGCGGCCCTGGCCGCTCCCAGCATGGCCGGGCTGGATCTGGCCCGGCTTGTCTCTGCAAAACAAGCCTACGAATGGGATCAGACCGAATGGCGGCTCGATGGCGGCTACGGCCGCCTGGGCGCGGCGCTCTTTCATGTTGTGGCCTATGACTTTGGGGTCAAGAAAAATATTTTGCGCATGCTTGCCGAGCGCGGATGTCGGGTCACTGTGGTGCCGGCGCAGACCACGGCCGAGCAGGTGCTCGCCTTGCAACCCGACGGGGTGTTCCTCTCGAACGGACCCGGCGATCCTCAGCCTTGCGACTATGCAATAGCCGCCGCCCGCACACTGATTGACAGCGGCCTGCCCACCTTCGGCATCTGTCTGGGGCATCAGATCATGGCGCTGGCTTCTGGTGCGCGCACCTTCAAAATGAAGTTTGGCCATCACGGCGCCAACCATCCGGTCAAGGATCTCGACAGTGGTCGGGTCAGCATCACCAGCCAGAACCACGGTTTTGCAGTGGATGAGAAAACCTTGCCTGCCCACTTGAGGGCCACCCATG
>JBILUT010000241.1:0-3544 GCA_044370875.1 Polaromonas sp.
TTTCCGACCGGGTGGTGGTGCTCGACTACGGTAAAAAGATTGGCGACGGCACCCCCGATGAAGTGCGCAACAACGAAGAAGTGATCAGCGCCTACCTGGGCACATCGCACTGAGGACGAAACGATGGGATTTTTTCTTGAAACTCTTTTCGGCGGCC
This sequence comes from Polaromonas sp., assembly GCA_044370875.1. Lineage (GTDB taxonomy): Bacteria > Pseudomonadota > Gammaproteobacteria > Burkholderiales > Burkholderiaceae_C > Polaromonas. The sequence continues at coordinate 158 of JBILUT010000241.1, forward strand.
TGATGGCAGGCATGCTTTACTCCTTGGTCGCGCTCGGTTTTGTACTGATCTTCAAGGCCTCAGGCGTGTTCAATTTCGCGCAGGGCGCGATGGTGCTTTTTGCGGCACTGGCCATGGCCCGCTTTGCGGAGTGGCTGCCGCAGTGGCTGGGCTTTGATAACAAGGTACTGGCCAACCTGCTGGCCTTTGTGCTGGCCGGCGGGCTCATGTTCTTGGTGGCCTGGCTGGTCGAGCGGCTGGTGCTGCGCCATCTGGTCAACCAGGACGGCGCTGTGCTTTTGATGGCCACTCTGGGTATCACCTACTTCCTCGACGGAGCGGGTCAGACCGCCTTTGGCAGCGACATCTACAAGATCGATATCGGCATGCCCAAGGAGCCGCTATTTCTGTTCCAGTCTGTTTTTGAGGGCGGCGTGCTGGTGAGCCAGGAAGACCTGTACGCAGCCGTCATTGCCGCCCTGCTGGTTTTGCTGCTCACGCTGTTTTTCCAGAAAACAACCACCGGCCGCGCCTTGCGGGCCGTTGCTGACGATCACCAGGCCGCCCAGTCCATAGGCATTCCCCTGAACCGCATTTGGATCATTGTCTGGTGCGTAGCCGGGGTCGTCGCTCTTGTGGCCGGCATGATTTGGGGCTCCAAGCTCGGCGTGCAGTTCTCGCTGACCACTGTCGCCCTGCGTGCTCTACCCGTCGTGATTTTGGGCGGCCTGACCTCCGTGCCGGGCGCCATCATCGGCGGACTCATCATCGGCGTCGGGGAAAAGCTCTCGGAAATCTACATCGGACCGATGGTCGGTGGCGGCATCGAAATTTGGTTCGCCTATGTGCTGGCTCTGGTTTTTCTGCTGTTCAGGCCGCAGGGCTTGTTCGGCGAAAAAATCATCGATCGCGTCTGATCCGAGAGGAATCGAACAAACATGCTTTACCGCGAGAACGGTCAGTTCAAGACCTCTTACACCGCCGATTCGCAGATCTTCCCGATTGCGCAGGATCGCTGGGTCATCCTGGGTATTCTGGCTTTCGCCGCAATTGTGGTGCCAATGATCGCCAGCACCTACATGTTCAAGGCGATTCTCATTCCCTTTCTCATCCTGTCTTTAGCGGCCATTGGTGTGAACATCCTGGTGGGTTACTGCGGCCAGATCTCACTGGGCTCGGGCGCCTTCATGGCGGTCGGAGCCTACGCAGCCTACAACCTGTTCATCAGGGTGGAGGGAATTCCGCTGGTTGTCGCCCTGCTCGGCGGCGGCTTTTTCGCAACCCTGGTCGGCATCATCTTTGGGATACCCAGCCTGCGGGTCAGGGGTCTTTATCTGGCGGTGGCCACACTGGCGGCACAGTTCTTCTGGGACTGGGCCTTTCTGCGCATCAAGTGGTTTACCAACTACGCGCCCTCGGGATCGGTTCAAGTGGCTGATCTCGAAATGCTGGGTTGGGCCATCAAGGACCCCGTCGACAAATATCTGTTCTGTCTGGCCTTCCTGGTGGTGTTCGCCCTGCTGGCCAAGAACCTGGTTCGCGGCGCAATCGGTCGGGAATGGATGGCCATCCGCGACATGGATGTAGCCGCTGCCGTTATCGGCATACGCCCCATGTACGCCAAGCTCAGCGCCTTCGCGGTGAGTTCCTTCATCGTCGGCGTGGCCGGGGCCCTTTGGGGCTTCGTGCACCTGGGTGGCTGGGAGCCTGCGGCCTTCTCGGTCGACCGATCGTTCCAGCTGCTTTTCATGGTGATCATTGGCGGCATGGGGTCCATCATGGGCAGCATCTTCGGAGCAGCCTTCATCACGCTGCTTCCGATTTTTCTGAATCAGGCCTTACCGGTTTTGGGCGATGCCGTGGGGATCGAGATCACCACCGCTTTCGTCTCGCACGCCGAGTTCATGATCTTCGGTGCGCTTATTGTTTGGTTCCTGATTGTCGAGCCCCATGGTTTGGCCCGGCTTTGGAGCGTCGCCAAGCAAAAGTTGCGCATCTGGCCCTTCCCCCACTGATAAATCAAGCTGCAACGCAAGGGTCATCCCCTATCCCCTCAACTTCCGTTTCCGGTTTCCAATCAAGCGTTCAACCCGTGTTTTTTCACCAAGGAGACTTACCATGAAGCTTCGTCAGATGATTCTTGCCGTGACCGTGGCCGCTGCCGGCCTGTCGGCCGGCTTAGCCCCAACTGCAGCGACGGCACAAGCCGGCGAGCAGTTCTTCCCGGTGCTGGTGTACCGCACAGGTGCTTACGCGCCCAACGGCGTTCCGTTTGCCAACGGCTATGTCGACTACCTCAAGCTGACCAACGCGCGCGGCGGCATCAACGGCCTGAAAGTCAGCTGGGAGGAGTGCGAAACCGGCTACGCCACCGACCGTGGAGTGGAATGCTATGAGCGCCTGAAGGGCAAGAATGGCGGAGCAACCGTCTTCCAGCCACTGTCAACGGGCATCACTTTCGCGCTGACCGAAAAAGCCCCTGGCGACAAGATCCCTCTGATCACAGCTGGCTACGGCCGCAGTGACACCACGGATGGCATGGCCTTCAAGTGGAGCTTTCCGCTGACCGGCACCTACTGGGACGCCGCCGACATTCTTGTGCAGCATGTGGCCGGCAAAGAGGGCGGATTCGACAAACTCAAGGGCAAGAAGATTGCGCTGGTCTACCACGACAGCCCCTATGGCAAGGAGCCCATCCCCCTGCTGCAGGAGCGCGCAGCCATGCACGGCTTTCAGCTTTCTCTGCTGCCGGTGGCACACCCGGGCGTCGAGCAAAAAGCCACCTGGCTGCAGATTCGTCAAAACCGTCCAGACTACATTTTCCTGTGGGGCTGGGGCGTGATGAACAGCACCTCGCTGAAGGAGGCCGTGGCCACCGGATTCCCGCGTGATCGCATGTACGGCGTGTGGTGGGCCGGTGCTGAGCCCGATGTGAAGGACGTGGGTGACGGCGCCAAAGGTTACAACGCCCTGGCTCTGCAGCATGGCGCCGAGCCGAACTCGGATGTCGTCAAGGAAATTCTTTCCAAGGTCCATGCCAAAGGACAAGGTACCGGGCCGAAGGAAGAAGTGGGCCAAGTGCTCTACATGCGCGGGCTGGTGGCCGCTATGCTGGCCGTCGAGGGCGTGCGTTCAGCCCAAGAGCGTTATGGCAAGGGCAAGCGGATGAGCGGCGAGCAGGTGCGCTGGGGCTATGAGAACCTCAACCTGACGCAGCCCAAACTCGACGCCCTGGGCTTCAAGGGAGTGATGCGGCCCATCTCCACCAGCTGTGCCGATCACCGCGGATCGACCTGGGCTCGCGTCCACACTTGGGATGGCAACAAGTGGAACTTCAGCTCGAACTGGTACGAAGCTGACCAATCGATCATCAAACCGATGATCAAGGCCTCAGCGGACAAGTATCTG
>JBILUT010000242.1:0-3538 GCA_044370875.1 Polaromonas sp.
TCTGCTAACCTTCCGCCGGATCCGCTGATCGATCAATCTGCAGCCCCATGCTACCCACCCGACCCCTTCCGTCCGTGATCGTCTACACCGACGGTGCCTGCAAGGGCAACCCTGGCCCTGGCGGCTGGGGCGTGCTGCTTCAAAGCGGCAACACGCGCAAGGAATTATTCGGGGGTGAGCTGCACACCACCAATAACCGCATGGAGATCATGGCCGTGATCCAGGCCCTGTCGGCCCTCAAGCGGCCCTGTCATGTCGTCATCCACTTGGACAGTGAGTACGTTCGCAAAGGCATCACCGAGTGGATTGCTGGCTGGAAGGCTCGTGGCTGGCGCACCGCCAGCAAATCCCCAGTGAAAAATGTCGACCTCTGGCAGCAACTCGATGCCTTGGTTGGTGGCAGTGAGCATCAGATCGATTGGTGCTGGGTGCGTGGACATTCGGGGGACCCCGGCAACGAGAGGGCCGATGCACTGGCCAACCAAGGGGTGGACGCAGCGCTCGCGACAGCTCGCTAGCGGACCGGCGTCAACAAGCGCAAGCCCTGGCCGAGCGCTTGGGCGCTGGGGGCGGCCTCGTACACTTGCGCTCCATGCGGGTGCTGGGGATTGAATCGAGTTGTGATGAGACGGGCGTGGCTCTGGTCGAGGCCGGTCCATGCGGGGTGCCCTTGCTTCTTGGGCAGGCACTCTACAGTCAGATTGACCTGCATCAGGCCTACGGCGGCGTGGTGCCCGAGTTGGCCAGCCGCGACCACATCCGCCGCGTTTTGCCGCTGTTGCATCAAACGATGCGGCAGGCTGGACTGACTCTGGGCGATGTGGACTGGGTCGCCTACACCCGCGGACCGGGTCTGGCCGGGGCCCTGCTGGTGGGGGCGGGTTTGGCCTGCGCTTTGGCTGCCGCGCTTGAGCGGCCGGCTCTGGGGATTCACCACCTGGAAGGTCATTTGCTCTCGCCATTTCTCGGTGAAGACCCGCCCGAGTTTCCATTTCTGGCCCTGTTGGTTTCTGGCGGCCACACCCAGTTGATGCGGGTGGCGCAGGTCGGCCGTTACGAACTACTGGGAGAGACCATCGATGATGCTGCGGGCGAGGCTTTTGACAAGTCGGCCAAGCTGTTGGGCCTGCCTTATCCGGGCGGCCCGCATCTGGCCGCTTTGGCGGCCGAGGGCAACGAGCGAGCCTTCAAGTTGCCGCGGCCCTTGCTACACAGCGGCGATCTCGATTTTTCTTTTGCCGGACTTAAGACTGCAGTGCTGACCCAGGTGCATAAATTGGGCGATCAACTGACTGTGCGAGGGGCCGATCTGGCAGCCTCAACACAGGCGGCCATTGTTGATGTGCTGGTGGCCAAAAGCCTCGCAGCCTTGGAGCAGACCGGTCTGGATCGTTTGGTGGTGGCCGGTGGCGTTGGTGCCAACAGCCTGTTGCGACAGCGCTTGGGCCAGGCTTGCAAGGGCATGGGGGTGCGCTTGCACTACCCCGATCTGAGCCTGTGCACCGACAACGGCGCGATGATCGCCTTGGCCGCCGGCATGCGTTTGCAGGCAGGCCTGGACAAGTCCGGTACGGGCTATGCCTTCGATGTGCGGCCGCGTTGGAGCCTGTCCGGCTTGAACGATTGAGGGTTTTAAAGGAAGTGTCGATGCTCGGTCTCTTGAGGCGTTGCGCTCTGGCGCTGTGTCTGGCCTGCGTGGCGGGCCTGGCCTGGTCCCAAACGCCGATTCGTATTGCCATGATCGAGACTTTGTCCGGGCCGCTGGCTGCTGGCGGTGAGGCTGCCTTGCGCAATCTGGTCTGGGCGACCGAGCGAGTCAACACCCGCGGTGGCGTTCGTCTGCCAGCAGGCCCGCAGCCGCTGCAGATGGTGCGCTATGACAGCAAGGGGCAGGTCGAAGAGGCTCTGGCGGCCCTGCGTTCGGCCATCGACGATGGCATTCGCATCGTGATGCAGGGCAATTCATCGGCCGTGGCCGCAGCGCTGATCGACGCGATTGGCAAGCACAACGAGCGTGAACCGGGTAAGCGGGTGATTTTTCTCAACTATGCAGCCGTCGATCCCGTTCTCACCAATGAGCGTTGCAGCTTTTGGCATTTCCGCTTCGATGCCCATGCCGACATGCGGATGGCTGCGCTGATGCAGGTCTTGCGCGAGGACAAATCCGTGCAGAAGATCTACCTGATCGGGCAGGACTACAGCTTTGGACAGGCGGTTTTGCGCGAAGGTCGACGGCAGCTGGCTCTGGTACGACCCGATGTGCAGATCGTCGGCGACGAGTTGCATCCGCTGGGACGCGTGAAAGATTTCATTCCCTATGCCACCAAGATCAAGACCAGCGGTGCGCAGGCGGTCCTGACTGGCAACTTTGGTTCCGATCTGACCTTGCTGGTTCGGGCGGCTCGGGATGTGGGTTTTGAAGGTAAGTTCTACACCTTCTACGGCAATGCGCTGGGGGTGCCGGGCGTGCTGGCCGAGGCCGGAGTGGGCAAGGTGGTGGCTGTGGCCGAATGGTTTGCCAATGTACCGGGGGATGCGGCGCAATCTTTCTATCAGAGCTTTCGGCAGCGGTTTCCCAAGCCGCAGGACGACTATCTACACATGCGCATGCAGTTGATGATGGAGGCTCTGGCGCAGTCCATCGAGAGGGCCCAGAGTCTGGAGGCGTTGGCGCTCGCCCAGCAGCTCGAACGTGCTGAGGTCAGCTTGGCTGGACACACTGGCCGTATGCGAGCAGCCGATCATCAGTTTCAGCAACCCTTGAGGGTGGTTCTGATGGATCGGCAGGGCAGTTCGGGCGTGCGGTTTGATGCCGAAGGCTCGGGCTACGGCTTTCGCGTCATCAAGACCCTGACCGCAGAACAGGCCGACCAGGCCCACACGTGCAAGATGGAGCGGCCCGCGAGGTGAACCCATGAGACAAGTCATTGATCAATTGCAGGAGTCCCTGATCCGGGTGGTCGCCAATGCGGCCCTCGATCGCCCCGATGTGCTCAAGTTCTGGTTCGGTGAAAGCGATGAGGTCACGCCGGCGGTGATCAGAGATGCGGCGTCGTCTTCGTTGGCAGCCGGGGAGACGTTCTACAGCCACAACCTGGGACTGCCCGCCTTGCGCGAAGCCCTGGCCGTTTACAGCACCGGCCTGAGGGCGCCCGGCGCCCGGGCGTTGACGGCTGACCGAATCGCAGTGACCTCCGGTGGCGTTAATGGGCTGATGATCAGTGCCCAGGCGCTGATCGATCCCGGCGATCCAGTGGTGGTGGTGACCCCGGTCTGGCCCAATCTGGTTGCCCAACCGCGGGTCATGGGCGGGCGGGTGCAAACCGTCAGCCTACGCCCTAAAGACGGCGCCTGGGCACTCGACATGGATGAACTGTTCGATGCGCTGCGGCCTGGCACCAAGGCGCTGGTTGTCAATTCGCCCAACAACCCGACGGGTTGGACGCTCAGTCGGGCCGAGCAGGCTCAGATCCTTGACCACGCGCGCCGTACCGGCCTGTGGATCGTCGCTGACGAGGTGTACGAGCGACTGTTTTTT
>JBILUT010000243.1:0-3537 GCA_044370875.1 Polaromonas sp.
CATGCAAGCCAAGAGTCGCGCCTTTGCCACCGAGCAGATCGATCAGCAACGCGAAGACTTCAAGCGCCTGGGCGTGCTGGGGGACTGGGAGCGGCCCTACCGCACCATGGACTTTGCCAATGAAGCAGGCGAAATTCGGGCCTTCAAGCGGGTCATCGAACGTGGCTTTGTCTACCGCGGGCTCAAGCCGGTTTACTGGTGCTTTGACTGCGGCTCCTCGCTGGCTGAATTCGAAATCGAATACGCCGACAAAAAGAGTGAAACGCTCGATGTTGCCTTTGAGACCGATGACGAGGGTCAACTCGCCAGCGCATTCGGTCTGCCGTCGCTGCCCGCGGGCAAGCCGGCCTACGCAGTGATCTGGACCACCACCGCCTGGACCATTCCCGCCAATCAGGCGCTGAACGCCCATCCGGAACTCGATTACGCGTTGGTCGATACGCCTCGCGGCGTGCTGCTGCTGGCCGCCAGCTTGGTCGAGCGCTGCCTGCAGCGCTACGCGCTCGAAGGTACCGTCATCGCAAGGGCCAAGGGCCAGGCGCTCAAAGGTCTGGTCTTTCGCCATCCCTTGCACGACGTGCCGACCGCCGCAGGCCGGTACAACTACACACGCAAAGCGCCGCTGTACCTGGCCGAATACGTCAGTGACACCGACGGTACTGGCATCGTGCACTCGGCTCCCGCCTATGGCGTGGACGACTTCAACTCCTGCGTGGCTCATGGCCTGTCCTACAACGACATCCTCAACCCAGTACAAGGCGACGGGGTCTACAACGCCGAGCTGCCGCTGTTTGGTGGTCAGCACATCTGGAAGGCCGTGCCACTGATCTTGCAAAAGCTGCAAGAAGCGGGGCGACTGATGGCCACGCAAACCATCACCCACAGCTATCCGCACTGCTGGCGCCACAAGACGCCGGTGATCTACCGCGCTGCGCCGCAGTGGTTCGTGCGCATGGACGAAGGCACCGGCGTGTTTGAGAACCCGGCGCTCAAGCCACAACAAACCCTGCGCCAACTGGCCCTCCAGGCTATTGAGCAAACCCGCTTCTATCCGGAAAACGGCAAAGCCAGGCTGCGTGACATGATCGCCGGCCGACCCGACTGGTGTATTTCCAGGCAGCGAAGCTGGGGCGTGCCGGTGCCATTTTTTATCCACAAGGATTCGGGCGAACTGCACCCACGCACCCTGCAGATTCTTGACCAGGCTGCCGATATCGTCGAGCGCGGCGGCATTGAAGCCTGGAGCCGTGTCACGGCGCAAGAGATCCTGGGCCCGGAAGATGCGGCGCATTACACGAAGAGCACAGACATTCTTGAGGTGTGGTTCGACTCGGGCAGCACCTTCAGCCATGTCCTGCGCGGCAGCCACAAGGACGCCTACACACGGCCGCCCCATCATGAGCAGGGCCCTGAAGCTGACCTGTACCTTGAGGGCCACGACCAGCACCGCGGCTGGTTCCACAGCTCTTTGTTGCTGGGCTGCGCGCTGGAAGGACGTGCGCCCTACCGGGGCCTGCTCACGCATGGCTTTGCCACTGACGGCCAGGGCCGCAAGATGAGCAAGTCACTGGGCAACGTGGTGGTGCCTCAAGAGATCACCAGCAAGCTGGGGGCCGAGATCATTCGGCTGTGGGTGGCCTCGACCGACTATTCAGGCGATCTCAACATCGACGAAAAAATATTGGCCCGGGTGGTGGACGCCTACCGCCGTATCCGCAACACCCTGCGCTTTTTGCTGGCCAATGTCAGCGACTTTGATCCGGCGCGAGACGCGGTGCCCGATGCCCAATTGCTGGAAATCGATCGCTACGCGCTAGCCCGTGCGGGGCAATTGCAGGCCGAGGTGCTGCGGCATTACGAGGTCTATGAATTTCATCCGGTGGTCTCCAAACTGCAGGTCTACTGCTCCGAAGACCTTGGCGCGTTCTACCTGGATATCCTCAAGGACCGGCTTTACACCACCGCACCCAAGAGCCTGGCGCGACGCAGCGCCCAAACTGCTCTATACCGCATCACACACGCCATGCTGAGATGGATGGCGCCGTTTTTGTCCTTCACCGCTGAAGAGGCGTGGGGCAGCTTCGGTCGTTCCGCGTCGATCTTTCTGGAAACCTTTGGCGATCTTGGCTCCCCCGATGCAGCCCTGCTCGAGCGGTGGGCGCGCATTCGCGAGATCCGGGACGCGGTCAATAAAGATATCGAGAGTCTGCGCGCGGCCGGTCAGGTTGGTTCTTCACTGCAGGCGACCGTCACCCTGCACCTGCCGCCGCAAGACCTCAGCCTGATTGGCAGCCTCGGTGAAGACGCGCGGTTTGTGTTCATCACCTCGCACTTGCGCTGCGTAGCCGGGCCGCAATTGCGCACCGAAGTGATGCCGAGCGCCTCGCCCAAATGTGAGCGCTGCTGGCACTATCGCGATGATGTGGGCCATGACGCTACGCACCCCACGCTGTGCGGTCGATGCACCAGCAACCTTTATGGCGCCGGCGAGGCGCGTCAGGTGGCCTGATGGGCAAAGTCGCCAAAAGCAGCGGCATGCTGCCCTGGCTGGGGCTGGCACTGCTGATCTTCCTGATCGACCAATTGACCAAGGTGCTGATCCTCGGCAGCTTTGAGCACGGACAAGCCAAAGCCATCACATCGTTCTTCAACCTGGTGCGGGTGCACAACAGCGGGGCTGCGTTTTCCTTTCTGGCGGACGCCTCGGGCTGGCAGCGCTGGTTCTTCACGGGGATTGCAGCAGCAGCGACCCTGCTGATTCTCTACTTGCTGCGTGCTCACCCCACGCAAAAGCTGTTTTGCTTCGGGCTGGCCTGCATTCTCGGTGGCGCAATTGGCAATGCGGTCGACCGCCTGCTGCACGGGCATGTGATCGACTTCTTTGATTTTTACTGGGCCAGCTGGCACTTCCCGGCCTTCAACGTGGCCGACAGTGCCATCACGGTGGGCGCCGCCTGCCTGATCCTGGACGAACTGCTGCGGGTTCGGCGGTCGCGTTAAGAACGCGCCCCGGTACGGCACATCCCAAATGACGGCCGGGGCGCGTTGTCTGCCCTGAACTACAGGGTCAGGATGGTGCAGCCTGTGGTCTTGCGCGCCTGCAAATCGCGGTGCGCATCAGCCACCCGCTCCAGCGGAAAGCTCTGGTCGATCTGGATCTTGACCTGACCGCTGGTGACCATACCAAACAAGTCATCGGCAATTTCCTGCGTGGCCTCGCGGGTCGCCAGATGCGTGAACAGCGTGGGGCGCGAGGCATAGAGCGAACCCTTGCCCGCCAGCACATTGATGTCAAAGGGCGGCACCTTGCCCGAGGCATTGCCGAAATTGGCAATCAGACCGAAGGGGCGCAAACAGTCAAGCGACTTCATGAAGGTGTCCGCGCCCACCGAGTCGTAGACCACCTTCACCCCGCGACCGCCGGTGATCTCTTTGACACGCGCCACGAAATCTTCCTTGGCGTAGTTGATCACATGGGCCGCACCGTGGGCCTTGGCAAGAGCGCATTTCTCATCGGAGCCGGCAGTGCCGATCAGC
>JBILUT010000010.1:0-12795 GCA_044370875.1 Polaromonas sp.
GCATAGGGTGAAGACCAAGATCGCGCCCCACAAGCTCTGGACATCCGGTATCAAGCGTCCCTCCAAACCCAAGGTCTGCCGCAGCACCGTCTGCAACGGCCCGGAGAACTGCAGGAAATCGGTGTAGGCAAAGGCCACCACATACGCCGGCATGGCCAGGGGCAAGAGCAGCGCCCACTCAAAGACTCGGCGCCCTGGAAACTCAAACAGCGCCACGGCGCAGGCGGTGACCGAGCCCAGCAGCGTCACGCCCAGCGCCACCGCCACGCACAAGGCAAAGGTGGTCCAGGCGTAGTCCGGCAGCACCGTCGAGCCCATCCCGACCAGCAAAGCCCAGGCCTGGCGGTCCAGCTCAAGCCAGGAAGCCAAAACCGCCAGCACGGGCAGGCCCAGCAGTGCCGGCAGTAGCGCAACGGCCAAAGGAGGCAAATAACGGGAAAGCATGGATGAGCCGGCGTTAGCCCCGAACGTGGCGGGTTTAGACCGGGGCGAAGCCCGGAAACCGCAAACTAAATGAGAATTGTACGCATTTACACCGATCGATCGTAAAATCTGGCCATGTTTCTGGAAGTCTGTGATCTGAGCGTGCACTACCCCGGCCGGCCCACTGCGGCGGTCGAATCGGTCAGCCTGGGCTTGCCTGCTGGCGGAATCGGTGTGCTGATCGGGCCCTCGGGTTGCGGCAAAACCACGCTGCTGCGCGCCATCGCCGGCCTGGAGAAGGCCGATGCCGGTCGGATTGGTTTAGGGGGTGAATGGGTCAGCCAAATCGGGCAGCATGTGGCGCCCGAATCACGACGCATCGGCATGGTGTTTCAGGACTACGCCTTGTTTCCGCACCTTGATGTGAGCGGAAACATTGCCTTTGGCCTGCAGAACCTCAAGCCCAAGGAGCGCAACGCCAGGGTGGCTGAAGTCTTGTCACTCGTTGGTCTGGAACAGGCCAGTCATTTGTTTGCGCACCAACTCTCTGGCGGGCAGCAGCAACGGGTGGCCCTGGCGCGAGCACTGGCCCCCAAACCCAGGTTGCTGCTACTCGACGAGCCGTTTTCCAACCTGGACGTCGAACTGCGTGAACGCCTCGCGCATGAGTTGCGCGGCATCCTCAAGGCGGCCGGAGCCACTGCGCTTTTTGTGACCCACGACCAACTTGAGGCCTTTGCCATCGGCGACGTCATTGGCGTCATGCACGAAGGGCGGCTGCACCAATGGGATGAGGCCTACAGCCTCTACCACAGGCCAGCCACCCGCTTTGTGGCGGACTTCATCGGTCATGGGGTGTTCACACCGGCGACGCTGCATGAGGTCGACGGACAAATCGCGGTCGACACACCAGTCGGTCGCCTGAGCGATGTGGCCGAATGCCCGCTGCCCGGCGCCTTCGAGGGCGGGCAGTGCGACGTGCTGCTGCGCGCCGATGACATCGTCCATGACGACGACGCGCCGGTCAAAGCCGAGATCATTCGCAAAGCCTTCCGGGGCTCCGAATTCCTCTACACCCTGCGCCTGGCCAGCGGCCACACGGTCATGGCGCATGTACCCAGCCACCACGACCACACCCTGGGCGAATGGATCGGCATACGCGCGCAGGTCGACCATGTGGTGACCTTCCAGCGCGCCTGCTCACCGCAGCAGCGGGACCTGTGCCAATTGCCCTGCGACCAAGCCGGTGCCTGCGCGGCCGAGACCGGGCACTTCATTCACCGCGCAAACGCATAACCTGATGGCGCAGGTCTTGCGCCCATTGCCTGCGATCGCGCCCCCCGTGGCGCTCGGGCTGTCCGATCAGCACCTGCGCCTGGACCCCGCGTGCGGCCAGGGTGCGCAACACCGAACCCACCAGGGTGTCGTCGTCGACAAAGCGCGGCGCATGGCTGATCTGTCCGGTGAGCGCATCAACAAAACGCAGCGCCACCGGCTGCACCGGCACATCGGCCAGGATGGCGGCCTCAATCAGGTTGGCATGGAAGGGGCGTAGCAGCAGTCCGTCGCCCGTGGTGCCCTCTGGGAACACCGCCAGCACATCGCCCGCCCGCAGACGCTCGGCCATGAAGTGAACCATACGGTGGGCGTCGCGCCGCGATTGGCGCTCGATAAACAGCGTGCCAGCCTCGTGGGCCATGTAGCCGATCAAGGGCCAGCGCCGCACATCGGCCTTGGATATGAAGCGACAGTACCCAGCGGCGTGCAACACCAGAATATCGAGCCAAGAGATGTGATTGGCCACCAGCAACACGGGCCCGCCGGCCACGGACGGTCCCTGATGACTCAGCTCGATACCCAGCGCATGGAGCATCCGCTGCGCCCAAGCCTGCACATGCTGCTGGCGCTGGGGCGACTCAAGGCGCGAGAACCGAAGGCGAATGATCCAAAAGCCCTGCGCGATCTGCCAGAGCACGCGCAGCAGCCGACCCGCCACCCGGGGCCGCACCAGCAGATGCACCATGCTCAGCCCTCGTAGGCGATGCGACCGCCCACCAGGGTCCAGCGCACCTGGACCGGCAGCGCATGGCCCTCGAACGGGGTGTGGCGACCGCGGCTGCGCATGGTCTGCGGCTCGACGGTCCACTCGGCGGCCGGATCGAAAACACACAGGTCAGCCACACCGCCCACGCGCAAGTGGCCGCAGCTGCCCTGCAAGGACCCGAGCGCCGAACCCAGCACGCGGGCCGGATGGCAGCTCAGGCGAGACAACACCTGGGGCAAATCGAGGCCCTGCGACTGCCCCCATTTGCAGGCCAGCCCCAGCAGCAATTCGAGCCCGCTCGCGCCCGGCTCGGCCTGCGCAAAGGGGAGCGCCTTCTCGTCATCCTTGACCGGGGTATGGTCAGACACCAGCGCATCAATGACGCCGTCCTTGAGGGCCTGACCCAGCGCCTGCCGATCGTGCTGTTGCCGCAACGGCGGATCCAGGCGCATGCGGCTGTCAAAGTAGCCGATGTCGGTATCGGTCAGCAGCAGATTGTTGATGCTGACATCACAGGTGATGGGCAAACCTTCGGCCTTGGCCGCCGCCACCAGGCGCACCGCAGCGGCGCTGCTGATGCGGCAGACGTGCAATCGCACCCGGGTGCTGCGCACCAGCTCAAACAGGGTATGCAGCGCCACGGTCTCGGCAGCCACCGGCACGCCGGACAAGCCCAGCCGGGTCGCCAGGGCCCCGCTGGCCGCCACGCCCTTGCCCAGCCACGCATCGCGGGGACGCATCCAGACCGCCAGATCAAAAGTGGCGGCGTACTGCATGGCGCGCTGAAGCACCTGGGTGTCACGCAAGGCCACCTCGGCCTGACTAAATCCGACACAACCCGATTCGGCCAGGGCCATCATTTCAGTGATGGCCTCGCCCGACAGGCCGCGGGTGAGCGCACCCAGGGGGAAAACGCGAGAGGCGGACCGTCGTTCAGCCCGCGAGCGCAGCATCTCGACCAGCCCCGGCTCATCGAGCACCGGATCGGTATCGGGCGGGCAGACCAGGCTGGTTACGCCACCCGCAGCGGCCGCAGCCAGCTCGCACTCAAGCATGCCCTCATGCTCGTGGCCAGGCTCACCCAGTCGGGCAGACAGATCCACCAAGCCCGGGGCGACCACCAGGTTGCTGGCTTCCAGCGTGCGATCGGCCCGAAAGTCACTCGGTACCGATCCCAGCGCCACCACGGTGCCATCGGCGATGGCCACATCGCCCCGCTGATCGAAGTCAGTGGCCGGATCAATGACGCGGCCATTCTTGATGAGGATCTTCATGCTTCGTTTCCTGCCACCAGGCTCATCACCGCCATCCGCACCGCAATACCGAAGGTGACCTGCGGCAGGATCACACTCTGCTGGCCGTCTACCACTGCCGAGTCGATTTCGACGCCCCGATTGATCGGCCCCGGATGCATGACGATGGCATCGGGCTTTGCCATTTGCAAACGCTCGGGAGTCAGGCCGAAATTCTTGAAGAACTCCTGACTCGAGGGCAGCAGCGCGCCGCTCATGCGCTCGTTCTGCAGTCGCAGCATGATGATGACATCGGCGCCACGCAAGCCTTCTTCGAGGGTATGGCAGACTCGCACACCCATCTGCGCCATGTCCGAGGGCACCAGAGTACGGGGGCCGACCACACGCACCTCGGGGCAACCCAGCGTGGTGAGGGCATGAATATCAGAGCGCGCCACCCGCGAGTGCAGCACGTCGCCCACAATGGCGACGGTCAGTGCGGAAAAATCTTTTTTGTAGTGGCGGATGGTGTACATGTCCAGCAGCCCCTGCGTGGGATGCGCGTGCCGGCCGTCACCGGCATTGACCACATGCACATGTGGCGCCACGTGCCGCGCAATCAGGTGTGGCGCACCCGACTCGCTGTGTCGCACGACAAACAGGTCTGCAGCCATGGCCGACAGGTTGGCGATGGTGTCCAGCAGCGATTCACCCTTGGACGCCGATGAGCGAGCGATGTCGAGATTGATCACATCAGCCGACAGGCGGGTGGCCGCAATCTCAAAGGTGGTGCGGGTGCGGGTGGAGTTCTCAAAGAACAGATTGAACACGCTCTTGCCGCGCAGCAAGGGCACCTTCTTGACCTCACGGTCATTGACACTGACAAAGCGATCAGCGGTGTCCAAAATCTGCAGCAGGATGTCGCGGGGCAGACCTTCAATGGACAGCAGATGAATCAGCTCACCATGGCGATTGAGCTGGGGATTGCGTTTGTAAAGCATCTCTCAGGCCCCCTGCACTTCCAGGGAAAGGCGACCCGCCGCATCACACGCCAGCTGCAGGCTTTGACCGGACGGCAGGCTGACTCGGGCTGCCGCCACATCGGCCTGCACCGGCAGCTCGCGACCACCGCGATCAACCAGCACGGCCAGCCGGACACTGGCAGGCCGACCATAGTCAAACAACTCATTGAGGACCGCCCGCACGGTGCGGCCGGTGTAGAGCACATCATCGAGCACGAGCAGGTGCGCGCCTTCCACGTCGAAGGGCAGCTGGGTCTGCGCATGACCGGAAAGCCCGCGCTGGGAAAAATCATCCCGGTGCATGGCCGAGGAGAGCACACCCAGAGGACGGCTCAGTCCCAGATCCTTCTGCAGTCGCTCGGCCAGCCACACGCCACCTGAGGCCACACCCACCAAATGCACCAGGTCGCTGCCCGGCTCGGCCAGCAAGGCTTGCACCCCGCGCCGCAGGTCGAGGTACAGGGCCTCGGCGTCGAGCATGAGCGCGCTCACCGCCCGCCCCCCGGCCGCTGGGCGCATTCATTAAAAAAACGGGTCATGCCAAACTCCGTAAAAACTGCTCGAGGATTATGCAGGCCGCACCGGCATCCGCATCGCGGTACCCCTCAGCCCGCGCCGCCGTGGTGGAGTAGCGCTCATCGACCTCGAAGACGGGCAGACCGAAGCGCCCCCGCAGTTGCCGGGCAAAGCGCTGCGCACGCAGGGTGTTCTCATGGGCCGCCCCGTCGGGATGAAAGGGAATGCCCACCACCAGGGCATCGGGCTGCCACTGCGAAATCCGCTCGCCCAAGGCCGGCCAGCGGGCCTGCCCACGTGCGTGAATGCTGCCTTGCGCGGTAGCGGTTCGGGTCAGGCGGTTGCCGGTGGCCACGCCGGTACGCTCTAGACCGAAATCGAAAGCCAAAAAGGTTTGGGCCTGCGCCGGATCGGCCAGCCGCCCCGCACTCATGCGTGACCGACCCCAGAGGAGAGCATCCAGCTTTGCAAGCCCAGCAGGCCCAGCGCCCGCTCGTATCGCTGCTCGATCGGCGTGTCAAAAATCAAGGCGGGATCGGCCTGCACCGTCAGCCAGCTGTTTTCGCCGATCTCGGACTCAAGCTGCCCTTCAGCCCAGGCCGAATAGCCCAGGGACACGAACACCTTGCGCGGACCGGCCCCCGTGGAGAGAGCTTCCAAAATGTCACGAGAGGTGGTCATTTCCAGGCCACCCGGAATGCTCATCGTCGAGCCATAAGCCGACTCATCCGACCCGGTGCTCATGGACTCGTGCAGCACGAAGCCACGCTCGACCTGCACAGGACCCCCCTGAAACACCGGCTGAGCACTCAGATCGTCGCGGCGCAGGGGCATGTCGACCTTGTCGAACAGATTCTTGATGCTGATATCGCTGGGCTTGTTGATGACCAGCCCCAGAGCACCCCGGTTGCTGTGCTCACACATGTAGACCACGCTGCGGACAAAAGGCTCGTCGCTGACGCCCGGCATGGCAATCAGAAAGTGATGGGTCAGGTTGGTAGCACCTTGTTCGGCCGGCATGCCCGCATTTTAGGGTCGGCAGACCACAACCGGCCGAAGTCTCGGTCGCTCAAAACGCACCCACCAAAGCCTGATCTTCGCCCGAAATTCGGCCCCACCGGAGACTCGAGCGTCGGGCTCCAGCGCTGCAGGGCGCAAGCGACCCGCCTAAGATGCGCGCATGACACCGACTTACCAACGAGGTCTGGTCTGGTTCCGGCGCGACTTGCGTGCGCACGACCACCACGCCCTGCACCAAGCCCTGACCCATTGCCGCGAGGTGTTGTGCCTGTTTGTGCTGGACCGGGAGATTCTCGACACGCTGCCCCGCGCCGACCGGCGGGTCGAATTCATCGTCGGATCGCTGCAGGAACTCGATGAGCGGCTGCGCGAGCTCGGCGCCGCGCATGGCCGACACAAGGCCGGGTTGCTGGTCGAGCATGGCTGGGCCCGGCAGGCCCTGCCCAAATTGGCTGCAGGCTGGCGGGTGCAGGCCGTATTTGCCAATCACGACGATGAGCCGCAGGCGCTCAGCCGCGATGCGCAAGTGGCGCAAGGTCTGGCCCAACAAGGGATCGACTTTCACACCTTCAAAGACCACGTGATCTTTGAGCGCCAGGAGGTCCTGACCCAGTCGGGCCGACCCTATGGGGTCTTCACCCCCTACAAGAACGCCTGGCTCAAGAAATTGACCGATCAACACTTGGCCAGCTGGCCCATCGAGCCCCATGCCGGCGCACTGGCCGACCGGCCCGAGGGGCCGCAAGCGCGCATCCCCTCGCTATCGGACATCGGATTTGAGTTCACCCAACTGCGACAGCTGGGGATTGATCCGGGGGAAAAAGCTGCTGCGGCCTTGCTGCATGACTTTCTCGGACGCATCGACCGGTATGACACCCAACGCAACTTTCCGGCCGTCAAAGGCCCGAGTTACCTGGGGGTGCATCTGCGCTTTGGCACCATCTCCATACGCACCTTGGCAGCGCGAGCCATCGAGCGACAGGCTCAGGGCAGCGAAGGCGCCATGACCTGGCTGAGCGAACTGATCTGGCGCGATTTTTACGCCCAAATTCTGGCCAATTTCCCCCATGTCGCGCAGCGGTCCTTCAAACCCGAATACGACGCGATTACCTGGGAAAGCGGCCCGCAGGCCGAGGCCTGGTTTGAAGCTTGGTGCGAAGGCCGTACCGGGTACCCGCTGGTCGATGCGGCCATGGCCCAGCTCAATGCCAGCGGCTACATGCACAACCGCCTGCGCATGGTCACCGCCTGCTTTCTGATCAAGGACTTGGGGCTGGACTGGCGCTGGGGCGAACGCTACTTCGCCCGCCAACTCAACGACTTTGACCTGGCCTCCAACAACGGTGGCTGGCAATGGGCTTCGAGCTCTGGCTGCGATGCCCAGCCTTATTTCCGCATCTTCAACCCGGTCAGCCAGAGCCGCAAGTTTGATGAGACGGGCCGGTTCATCAGGCGCTACCTGCCGCAACTCTCTGGTTTGTCAGACCAGGCCATCCATGCGCCCTGGGAGGCCTCGCCGCTGGAGCTGGCTGCCGCTGGGGTGAAGCTGGGCACGGACTACCCTCTGCCGCTGGTGATGCACGATCAGGCGCGCGTCCAAACGCTCTCGCGCTATGCCGTGGTCAAGAAATCGTAGAGCCTGGAAGAGCGCCGAACGGGCCAGCGCCGTTCAGATCTGCACCATTTCAAAATCTTCCTTGCGGGCGCCGCACTCTGGGCAGGTCCAGTTCATGGGCACATCGGCCCAGCGCGTGCCCGGCGCAATACCGTCTTCGGGGTAGCCAGCGGCCTCGTCGTAGATCCAGCCGCAGATCAGGCACATCCAGGTGGTCGATGCAGAAGATTCGGTCACGATAGATTGGTGTCGTTCTAATAGAATGGCCGCGAT
Source organism: Polaromonas sp. (assembly GCA_044370875.1). GTDB lineage: Bacteria > Pseudomonadota > Gammaproteobacteria > Burkholderiales > Burkholderiaceae_C > Polaromonas. Next base: position 8,146 of record JBILUT010000010.1, read on the forward strand.
TGTATCGGTCGGTCTGCTGCTGCAACCGCCCTTTCGTCATAAACACCATGGCGCCCCCATCCGATCCGTCTGACCAGCCTGCCCGTGCAGAAGACGCGGACAACGCCGATGCATCAGCACCGGTCTGCGTCATGAGTTTCAACGCCAACGACCCCAGCGGCGCCGGCGGCCTGGCGGCCGATATCTCGGCCATGGCCTCCACGGGCGCCCATGTGCTCCCGGTGGTCACTGGGGCCTACAGCCGTGATACAGCCGAAATCTTTGACCACTTTGCCCTGGACGAAGATGCGGTGGCCGAACAAGCCCGCAGCGCTCTTGAGGACATGAGCGTGGCGGCCATCAAGGTCGGCTTCGTGGGCTCGCCCGAAACCATCAGCACAATTGCCGAAATCGCCAGCGACTACGCCGACACGCCCTTGATCGCGTTCATGCCCAATTTGTCGTGGTGGGAGGACGACCAGATTGACAGCTATCTAGACGCGTTCCGCGAACTGCTGCTGCCGCAAACCACCGTGCTGGTGGGCAATCACAGCACCCTGTGGCGCTGGCTGTTGCCCGACTGGGATGGCGACAAGCCACCGAGCGCACGCGACATCGCCAAGGCGGCAGCCGAGTCGGGCGTGGCCTACACCCTGGTTACCGGCATGCCGGTGCTCGGGCGCTATCTGGACAACGCCCTGTCCAGCCCGCAAGCGGTGCTTTACAGCGAAAAATTTGAACACTTCGATGCCAATTTCAGCGGCACCGGCGACACCCTGTCAGCAGCCCTGACGGCCCTGCTGGCCAGCGGCAACGACCTGCAAACGGCCACCGCCGAGGCGCTGAGCTACCTTGACCACAGCCTCGATGCCGGCTTTGCGCCAGGCATGGGCCACCTCATTCCCGATCGCCTGTTCTGGGCCCAGGCATCGGCCGACGACACCGAGCCCGACAGCGACATCCGGCCCGCATCGGCCGATCACTTCGAACTACCTCCCCATGGCACCAAACAATAAAACCTCCATGAACGACGTACTGTTTGAGCGCGCCAAGGTCGTGATCCCCGGCGGCGTCAACTCCCCCGTGCGGGCGTTTCGCGCCGTCGGCGGTACGCCCCGCTTCGTGCAGCGTGCGCAAGGCGCCTACTTCTGGGACGCCGACGGCAAGCGCTACATCGACTACATCGGTTCCTGGGGCCCCATGATCCTGGGCCACGGCCATCCGGCCGTACTCGATGCCGTACAAAAGGCTGCGCTCGACGGCTTCTCTTTTGGCGCGCCTACCGAGCGCGAGGTGGAACTGGCCGAGGCGATCATCGCCCGCGTGCCCTCGCTGGAAATGGTGCGCCTGGTCAGCTCTGGCACCGAGGCCGGCATGAGCGCACTGCGCCTGGCGCGCGGGGCCACCGGCCGCAGCAAGATCATCAAATTCGAGGGCTGCTACCACGGCCATGCCGATGCACTGCTGGTCAAGGCCGGCTCGGGCCTGGCCACCTTCGGCAACCCCACCAGTGCCGGCGTTCCCCCCGAGGTGGTGGCGCAGACCCTGGTCCTTGAATACAACAACCTTGAACAGCTCGAAGAAGCCTTCAAGCTGCACGGCCCCGATCTGGCCTGTCTGATGATCGAGCCGATCGCCGGCAACATGAATTTCGTGCGTGCCAGTGTCCCCTTCATGAAGCGCTGTCGCGAGCTGTGCTCGCAGCATGGCGCGCTGCTGGTGTTCGATGAGGTGATGAGCGGCTTTCGGGTAGCGCTGGGCAGCGCGCAAAGCATCTACGCCCAGCTCATCGCCGGCTTTGAGCCCGACATGACCGTGCTGGGTAAAGTCATCGGCGGCGGCATGCCCCTGGCGGCCTTCGGTGGCAAACGTGCCGTCATGGAAAAGCTTGCACCCCTGGGGCCGGTGTATCAGGCCGGCACCCTCAGCGGCAACCCGGTGGCCACTGCCTGTGGTCTGGCCACCCTGCGCGAGATCAGCCGACCCGGCTTCTTCGAGGCGCTGGGTTCCAAGACACGCCGACTGGTCCAGGGCATGACCGCTGCAGCGCACTCGGCCGGTGTACCCTTTTGCGGTGATAGCGAAGGGGGCATGTTCGGTTTCTTCCTGCTCGATCGCTTGCCGCAGAACTACGCCACTGTGATGACCACCGACGGTCCGCGCTTTAACGCCTTCTTCCATGCCATGCTCGACGCAGGCGTCTATTTCGCGCCGGCCTTGTACGAAGCGGGCTTTGTCAGTGCTGCACACACCGATGCAGACATTGATGCCACCATCGAAGCGGCGCGCGCTCACTTTGCCCGGATCTAGCCGACCAATGCGCTGACCGCGCTCGGCTCGGCCTGCGAGACACAAGTGCGCAGATCAGTGCCGGAAGTGCCGTACGCCGGTCAGTACCATCACCACGCCACGCTCGTCAGCGGCCTCGATCACCTCCTGGTCGCGCACAGAGCCGCCAGGCTGGATGATGCAGCTTGCGCCGGCGTCAACCACCACATCGAGTCCGTCGCGAAACGGAAAGAACGCATCACTGGCCACGGCCGATCCGTTCAAGCTCAGGCGGGCGTGCTCGGCCTTGATGCTGGCGATGCGAGCCGAATCAAGCCGGCTCATCTGGCCGGCGCCCACGCCCAGGGTCATGCCGTCCTTGCAGAACACGATGGCGTTGCTCTTGACGTACTTCGCCACCTTCCAGGCAAACATCAGGTCATCAAGCTGCTGAGCGGTGGGGTGCAGCTTGCTCACCACTTTGAGGTCAGCGCGCTGCAACTCGTGGTTGTCTGCGGTTTGAATCAGCAGGCCCGAGCCTATGCGCTTGATGTCCTGGCTGTTGCGGCTGGCGGCCAGATCGGACGGTAGCGCAATGCTGAGAACACGCACATTCACCTTGGACTTGAACACGTCCAGCGCTTCGTCGCTGAAGGCCGGCGCCATGAGCACCTCGACAAATTGCTTGCTCACAGCCTCAGCCGCTGTCCTGTCGAGCGGTCGGTTAAAGGCAATGATCCCGCCAAAGGCACTGGTGGGATCGGTCTGAAAGGCTTTGCGATAGGCCTCGTGGGGATCTTGGCCCACCGCCACGCCGCAGGGGTTGGCATGCTTGACGATGACGCAGGCCGGTGCGTCAAAACTCTTGACGCACTCCCAGGCGGCATCAGCGTCGGCGATGTTGTTGTAGCTCAGTTCCTTGCCCTGCAACTGCCGGGCCGTCACCAGCGAACCAGGCGCTGGGTACAGGTCGCTGTAGAAGGCGGCGGTTTGGTGCGGGTTCTCGCCGTAGCGCAGGTCCTGCACTTTGATGAACTGCGCGTTGCTCTGTCCGGGGTACGCGCCGCGCTTGGGCACGCCTTCGGGCTGGTCGAACTCGATGGAAGACAGGTAGTTGCTGATCGCGCCGTCATACTGGCTGATCCGGTTGAAGGCAGCCACGGCGAGCGCAAAGCGGGTGGCTTCGCTCACCTTTTTGTGCACTTTCAGTTCATCGAGCACACCGGCGTACTGCGATGCATCGGTCAACACCGCGACGTCTTTCCAGTTTTTTGCGGCACTTCGCACCATGGCCGGGCCGCCGATGTCGATGTTCTCAATGGCGTCTTCCAGGGTGCAACCGGGCTTGGCCACGGTGGCTTCAAAGGGGTAGAGGTTGACCACCAGCAGGTCTATGGTGTGGATGTTGTGCCGGCGCAAAGCGGCCATGTGCTCGGGCAGGTCGCGCCGGGCGAGCAAGCCGCCGTGCACCTTGGGGTGCAGGGTTTTGACGCGGCCGTCCAACATCTCGGGAAAGCCGGTCATGTCGGCCACCTCGGTCACGGGCAGGCCCTGCTCGGCCAATAGTTTGGCCGTGCCACCGGTGGATAGCAGGTGCACGCCCAGATCATGCAGGCCGCGGGCCAGGTCAACAACGCCAGTCTTGTCTGAGACAGAAATCAGGGCATACATGGCAGGGGCCTCGCAGAGGATGCAGGTCAGGTTGAAAACTATCGCAGCGACAAGAACCTGCGTTTACGACAGCAGCTTGTGGTCCAGGAGTTTCTTGCGCAAGGTGTTACGGTTTAAGCCCAACCACTGCGCCGCACGCGATTGGTTGTGGTCGGCCTGCTGCATCACCACTTCAAGCATGGGCTTTTCAAACACCTGCACCATCATGTCGTAGATACCGGCCGGCTCGGTGCCGCGCAAATCCCGAAAATAGCCTTCCAGACTGGTGCGAACGCAGTCCTCGATGTTTTTCTTGCTCATGCACAAACTTCCCTGTGTTTGATGCCTTCGGCCTGCCAGGGGGCAGGCGGCAGGCGGTCCATGCGCTGCCCCAGCGCCTGGAAGTACGCATCGACAGCGGCCAACTGCTCGGCCGCCGTATCAATGGTGTTGATCTGCTCCCGCAAGGCCTGCCCGCCGGGCAGCTTGCCGACATACCAGCCGATGTGTTTGCGCGCGCTGCGCACACCGGTGTGCTCGCCATACAGGCCGTGGTGCTCGGCCAGATGGTGCATCAACAGCCGATGCACTTCAGCCACCAAAGGCGAAGCAAGCTGCTCGCCGGTGGCCAGGTAGTGGGCCACCTCACGGAAGATCCAGGGCCGTCCCTGGGCTGCGCGGCCAATCATCACCGCATCGGCGCCGGTGACATCAAGCACCTGCCGCGCTTTCTGGGGTGAATCAATATCGCCA
>JBILUT010000244.1:0-3531 GCA_044370875.1 Polaromonas sp.
GAGCCCATTCAAGAGGTACCCGTGCCGCCGGGCGTGATCAATGCCGGTGGCGAGTGGTTCTATGAAGAATTCGCCCGCGGCAATGGAGTGAGCAGTCTTGGGATCGATGGCCGAAGCGGCGGCGTGCAATCGACACCGCCCTCCGATGAGCGGCGCAACATTCTCAATCTGTTCCGGCAGTAGTTTGGCCGCTCCGCCTCAGGCTTCAAACCGGATTGGCAGGCCGCTGTGCTCACTGGCACAACGGCTGAGGGTTTCAAAAAACTCACTGCCGTCCTTAGTGTCCGTCCAGCGGCCTTCCTTGAGCTTGTAATGGAAGCCGCCAGCGCGAGCGGCCATCCAGACTTCATGCAGGGGCTTTTGCAAGTTGATGATGATCTGGCTGCGGTCGGCAAAAGTGAGGGTCACCATGCCGCCAGTACGCTGGTTGTCGATATCGGCGTCACTATGATCATTGATGCGGTCGCAGCCGACCTCAACCGCCTTGAGCAACGCCTCTGCCTGATCCATGAACTGAAGGTCGGTCATTACAATTGCCCGATGATGAGTATTAGGTACGAGAGGCAAATTCTAGGGGCGGTACGGTGGCCCTTGGCCCTGAGTTTGGCGATAGGCCTGAGCGCTTGTGGTCAAAAGGGTCCCCTGTACCTGCCGCCACCTGAAGCGCCAGCACCGGCCGCTGCGCCGGCAGCCCCCAAAGACGCCAGCCAAGGCGCCGGCAAATCGTCCCCCTCCAAATAATGAACGCTCCTGACACAGCCAGGCCGCTACCCGGCCACCCTTTTGTGCACAGGCGTGATGGGCGTCTGTGGGTTGAAGACGTGGACCTGTCTGAGCTGGCTCATCGACATGGCACGCCACTGTTCGTCTACTCCAAGGCGGCCATGCTGTCGGCCTTGGCCGCCTATCGGCGCGGGTTCGCCGGACGCTCTGCAAAGGTCTGCTACGCGGTCAAGGCCAATGCCTCGCTGGGCGTGCTGCAGGTGTTCGCTCAGGCCGGCTGCGGCTTTGACATCGTCTCGGCCGGAGAGCTGCAGCGTGTGCTGGCCGCCGGTGGCAAGGCCGAGCAAGTCATCTTCTCGGGCGTGGGCAAGACCGCTGAGGAAATGGCCTTCGCCCTGCAAGCGGGCATCGCCTGCTTCAACGTCGAGAGCGAGGCCGAGTTGCACCAACTCTCGGGCGTTGCCACCCGCCTCGGCCGACGTGCCGCCGTCAGCGTGCGGGTCAATCCGGACGTGGACGCGCAAACCCACCCTTACATCTCCACCGGCCTGAAGGGCAATAAGTTTGGTGTGGCGCACGAGCAGGCCGTTCGCATCTACCAGCTCGCGGCCAATCTGCCCGGACTGCAGGTGGTCGGTATCGATTGCCACATCGGCTCGCAGATCACGCAGGCTTCTCCCTACCTGGACGCCATGGATCGGGTTCTAGATTTGGTCGATGCCATCGAGAAATCAGGCATCCCTATTCAGCACATTGACTTCGGCGGTGGTCTGGGGATCGACTACAACGGCGACCAGCCGCCGGCTGCCGATGCCTTGTGGCAACAACTGCTTGAGCGACTCGATGCCCGCGGCTATGGTCAGCGCCATCTGATGATCGAGCCGGGCCGATCCCTGGTTGGCAACGCAGGCGTCTGCCTGACCGAGGTGGTCTTTATCAAGCCCGGCGAACAAAAGAATTTCTGCATCGTCAATGCAGCCATGAATGATCTGCCGCGTCCGGCCATGTACGAGGCATTTCACCAGATCGTACCGGTGGCCGCGCGAGACGGTGATGCGGCGGTCTACGACGTGGTCGGCCCGGTTTGCGAGAGCGGCGACTGGCTCGGACGGGACAGGACGCTTTGCGTTCAGGCTGGCGATCTGCTGGCGGTTTTGTCGGCGGGCGCTTACTGCATGAGCATGGCCAGCAACTACAACAGCCGCGGGCGCGCGGCAGAAGTTTTAGTGGACGGTACTGCGGTCCACCTGATCCGCGAGCGCGAGAGCATCACCGATCAGATGCGCACTGAACGACTGGTCTGAAAACGTCGCCACAGGCGCCATGCGAGCAGCGCGCCCACCACTGCGGTGTAAATCAGTACATCCGAAAAGTCGCTCTTGCCGGCGCGCATCCAGAAAAAGTGCAGCAGCACAGTCAAGCTGGCTAAATACACAAGCCTGTGCAGCCGCTGCCAGCGGGCCGCCCCCAGGCGTCGCACCGCCGCATTGAAGGAGGTGGCCGCCAAGGGCAGCAGCAACAAAAAGCTGAGCGTGCCCACCAAGATGAACGGCCGCTTCGCGATATCCACCAGGATGCCGGGCAGGTTCAAGCCCATGTCAAAGACCGCGTAACAAAGCAGATGCACGCTGGCATAGAAAAACGCCAGCAAGCCGATCATGCGGCGCCAGCGCGCCAGCGCCGGCCAAGAAAAAATCACCCGCACTGGCGTTACCGCCAGGGTCAGGCAAATCAGGCGCAAGGCCCACTCCCCGGTAGAGCGGATCAAGGCTTCCTGCGGATTGGGACCCAGACCGTCGGTGGCCGCCAAGGTGAACAAGCGCACCAAGGGCAGCAACAACACGCACAAAGCCAGACGCCTGAAAGCCGGCTTGAGCAAGAGTTCATTCACCGCGGTCCCCGCCCTAGGGCCGATCAGTAAAACTTTCTCAGGTCCATGCCGGCGTACATGGAAGCAACCTGCGATTCGTAGCCGTTGAACATCAGCGTCTTGCGCTTCTTGGCAAACAGACCATCTTCACCGATGCGCCGCTCGGTGGCCTGACTCCAGCGCGGATGGTCCACATTCGGGTTCACGTTAGAGAAGAAACCGTACTCTTGCGGGGCCGACTTGACCCACGAAGTGCGTGGCTGCTGCTCGGTCAGCCTGATCTTGACCAGGCTCTTGCCGCTTTTGAATCCGTATTTCCAGGGCACCACCAAGCGCACCGGCGCGCCGTTTTGCTTGGGCAAGACCTCACCGTACATGCCAAAGGACAGCATGGTCAGCGGATGCATCGCCTCATCGAGCCGCAAGGCTTCCATGTAGGGCCAATCAATCACGCTAGAACTGAGGTTGGGCATGGTCTTGTTGTCAGCGGCAGTGATGAACTCGACAAACCGAGCGCTACCCAAGGGCTCAACCCGCCGCAGCAGCTCAGACAGCGAGTAGCCCACCCAGGGAATGACCATCGACCAGCCCTCGACGCAGCGCAAGCGGTAGATACGCTCTTCCTGCGCGCTGAGTTTGAGCAAGTCCTCCAGGGCAAAGGTGCGCGGCTGCTTGACCAGGCCCTCCACACTCACGCTCCAAGGGCTGGTTTCGAAACGGCCGCTGTGCTTGGCCGGATCGGACTTGTCAGTACCAAACTCGTAGAAGTTGTTGTAGGTGCTCGCATCCTGGTAGCTGGTGAGCTTGTCCATGGTCATCGAACCAGGGACCTTGGAGGGCACGTTCGGCAGCGCGGGCAGCTTGCCCGGACGCGGTGTCTGCATTTGCGCCCTTGCATCGCGCGCGGCCCAGGCGGCCAGCACGGCGCCAGCGGCACC
>JBILUT010000245.1:0-3520 GCA_044370875.1 Polaromonas sp.
CAGCCCAGGGCCTGGGCGCCGGATTCCATCATCCAGGCGCCGGGGGTGAGGTGGTAGCTGAAGCTGTTGTGCACCAGATCCCCGGCCTCGAAGCCAGCGGCGCGCAGGGCACGCGCGATGCGCCAGTAGTCGGCACTACCGCCTTCGGGCTCGTAGATCGGCCCGGGCGACTGGTAGACGCGGCGCGCGCCGCTCAGGCCCCGCAGGCCGCGCCAGCCGATGGCCGAGTAGCCTCCGAAGGGGTCGGTCTCCCGCTGCGCCTTCTGGCGCTCCAGCAACTCGGGCTTGCGCAGCACGGGCAAGGCTGCCAGGGCAGACCGCGTGCAAACGGCTTCGGGGTCCACGCCCTGCAGCAGTGCGGCCATGCCCGGTACCAGCTTCGCGGCACGCACGATGCCCGGCAGGGCGGCCATCAACGTGGCTTCGCGCGCCGCCGGGTCGCGGGCTTCCAGGGGATGCAGCGGGTTCAGGGGGGTGCGTTGAAGTTCAGTCATCTCGGTCGCTCCATTGGGCGAGCTGCTTTTTCAGGTGCTGGGTGAAGTCGCGCACCTCGGCAGAGGTTTTCAGGGTGCGGGTCTGCCACTCGGGACTGTTGCGCGAAGGTTTGCGCACTACGGCTGCCTCGATGTGGACCTGCGAGACCGCTGCCTTCACAAGAGCCAACCCAGCACGTTCGAACACGCCCGATCGCTCAGTCAGACCCAGGCCCCGCAACTCACGCCGGAGCCTTTGGAGGGCTTCCTCGGGCTGAAACGGTGGCGGGGCAAAACCCCACGTGTCTTCACTCACGGGTGGGTCAGGCCGATGGCTACGGCACTGCTTTGGGGCATGGACCTCAAGCCAGCCAGCGCTTGCGGCGCTTGTAGCTCTTCACGTCCTTGAAGCTCTTGCGGTCGCCGCCGCCCATGCCGAGGTAGAACTCCTTGACGTCCTCGTTCTCTCGCAGGTCCTTGGCCAGCCCGTCCATCACGATGCGGCCGTTCTCCAGGATGTAGCCGTAATCGGAGTAACGCAGCGCCATGTTGGTGTTCTGCTCGGCCAGCAGGAAGGTGACCTGTTCCTTGGTGTTGAGGTCTTTGACGATCTCGAACACCTCCTCCACGATCTGCGGCGCCAGACCCATGGAGGGCTCGTCGAGCAGCACCATCTTGGGGTTGGCCATCAGCGCGCGGCCGATGGCGCACATCTGCTGCTCACCACCCGAGGTGTAGGCGGCCTGCGAGGTGCGCCGCGTCTTCAGACGCGGGAAATAGTTGTAGACCTTCTCCAGCGTCTGCGCGACGGCCGCCTTGCCATCCTGCCGGGTGTAGGCGCCTGTCAGCAGGTTTTCCTCGATGGTGAGGTGTGCGAAGCAGTGGCGGCCTTCCATCACCTGGATGACCCCGCGGTTGACCATCTCGGAGGTCGAGAGCTTCTCGATGCGCTCGCCGCGCAGCTCGATGGAACCCTTGGTGACCTCGCCGCGCTCGCCGGCCAGCAGGTTGCTGACGGCGCGCAAGGTGGTGGTCTTGCCAGCGCCGTTGCCGCCCAGCAGGGCGACCACCTTGCCTTCGGGCACGTTCAGCGAGACGCCCTTGAGCACCAGGATCACGTGGTTGTAGATGACCTCGATGCCGTTGACGTTCAGGAGGATGTTGCTCATGGGGCGGCCTTCATGTGGCTTGTTCGAGCGCCGCACGCGACGCTCGAACAAGGGCCCCCGAGGGGCCCTTGAAGACGTACTGGGAGATCAGCTCTGGCAGTCTTGCGGAGTCCGGCGCTGGATCTTCTTCTCGGTGGCGTACTTGTCGGCTGCGGACCTGATCATCGGCTTGATAATGGCCTCGTCAGACTCGAACCAGTCGGAGCTGAAGTTCCACTTTTTGCCGTCCCAGGTGTGCACCCGTGCCCAGGTGGCGCCGCGGTGGTCGGCGCAGGAGGTGGAGATGGGCCGCATCACGCCCGCAAAGCCCAGAGCGTCGAGCTTCTTCTGGTCCAGCGCCAGGTTCTCGTAGCCCCAGCGCACCTGCTCGCCAGCCAAGACCTTCCCCTTGCCGAAGCGCTCCTGAGCGCGCTTGACACCCTCGACGCCCAGCATGGCGGAGATGAGACCTCGCATGTACAGCACCTGGCCGACTTCGTCTTTGGGTCCAGTGCCCTGGCCTTTGCCATGCACTTCCTTGAGGATTTCCTGGACGATCTTGGCATTGGGCTCTGCGCCATGCTGCATGGCCAGCGCGTTGTAGCCTCTGGCGCCATCACCCACGTCCTTGACGTCCGGCTCCGCGCCGGCCCACCACACGCCGTACATCTTCTCGCGGGGGAATCCGGTGGCCACCGCCTCCTTCAAGGAGGTGGAGTTCATCACCCCCCAGCCCCACAGCAAGATGTAGTCCGGCCGGTTCTGGCGGATCTGCAGCCAGGTGGACTTCTGCTCCACGCCAGGGTGGGCCACGGGCAGCAGGCTCAGATCAAAGCCGTGAAGCTTGCTGCGCTCCTGAAGCAGCGGAATCGGCTCCTTGCCGAAGGGGCTGTCGTGGTAAACCAGGGCGATCTTCTTGCCCTTGAGCTTGTCCTGACCGCCCTCCTTCTTGGCGATGTGCTGGATCAGGATGTCCGCAGCGTCCCAGTAGGTGCCCATCAAGGGGAAGTTCCACTTGAACACCATGCCGTCGGTGCTCTCGCTGCGACCATAGCCGGCCGTGATCAATGGAATCTTGTCGCCCGGCGCCTTTTCCGTCAGCGCGAAGGTGATGCCGGTGGACAGTGGCTGGAACACGGTGGCGCCGCCGTTCTTGCCTTTCAGGCGCTCATAGCACTCCACCCCCTTGTCGGTGGCGTAGCCGGTCTCGCACTCCTCGAAGGAGACCTTCACCCCGTTGATGCCGCCCTTGGCGTTGACGTACTTGAGGTAATCCACATAGCCGTTGGCAAAGGGCACGCCGTTGGGCGCGTAGGCGCCTGTGCGGTAGACCAGCACGGGAAAGAACTGCTCCTTGGCCTGCGCGTACGCAGCCGGAGCGGTGAGCAAACTGCTCAGCCCCGCGGCGGCAACCGCAGCGACGAGAGCAAAGGACTTCAATTTCATGTCAGCCTCCAGAGGTGGGAACGATGCACGCGTCCGTGCCTTATTGATTCGCCGCCATGGCGAACTCAATCCTTGAATACGGGGTGTCAGTGGGGGAAGGGCCAAAGGCGCAGCTTCTCCTTGGCGATGGACCACAGCCGCGCCAGTCCGTGCGGCTCCACGATCAGGAAGAACACGATCAGCGCTCCGAAGATCATGAAGGTCAAATGCGAGGCAAAGGCCGTGTCAAAACCCACTGCCACCCCCAGGTTGTCCAGAATGATGGGCAGCACCACGATGAACGCCGCGCCGAAGAAGCTGCCCATGATGGAGCCCAGGCCCCCGATGATGATCATGAACAGCAGTTGGAACGAGCGGTCGATGTTGAAAGCTGCCGGTTCCCATGAGCCCAGGTGCACGAAGCCCCACAAAGCACCGGCGACCCCGACGAAGAAGGAACTCACTGCGAATGCG
>JBILUT010000247.1:0-3502 GCA_044370875.1 Polaromonas sp.
TTTTCAATGGCATGTTTGAAAAGGGCCGCCACGCGAAACACGCCATGCGCGAACTTGCCATAAGGCAAGGTCAGGAACAGCGCCATCACGACCCCCAGGTGAATGGCCAGCAACAGCGCCATGGCACCGGTCTCGCGCCCTGCCAGCAAGGCAAGGCCCGTGATGCTGGTCAGCAGCAGCAGCACGATGAAAGCGCGGTCCATCGGTTGCTGGGCGGCATCCCCTTGCAATTGATGGCGGCGCAGGTTCAAGCTGAGCAGTCCGACGGGCCCGATGATCAGGCCAATGCCCCCCACGGTACCCAGGATGACCGGCAAGCTCGTGAGGGGATACGGCGCCTGCCAACCCAGCACATAGTGATAAACGGTGGCCACGCTGGTCGAGGCAAAGCACAGCATAAAGCCCCAAAAAGTCAGGTGGTGATAGCGTCGGCGCGCGTGGGTGAAACGATCGTCCGCTTCATTGCAGCCCTGCCCATGTCCGCCATCCAGGTACTTGAGCGTCAAAGCCGCGCGCGCAGCCTCCGCAGCAGCGCCCTGGACGGGTACCTCCTGAAGCGGCCGCACATCGCGCCAGAAGCGCCGCACGCCCAGGGCCAGCGCCAGCAGGGCAAAACCAAAGGCCGAACCAAACATCAGAACCAGGGTGTTGTGCGGAAAGACCGCATAAAAGTTGCCTTGAAGCGGCTCGTGCCAGAGGCTGCCTCGGCTGGCCAGCGCCAACAGCAGAAACACCGTCAGGGCCAGCACCAGCGCCAGGGACACTGTGGTGCCATTGCGGCGGTACAAGGCACCCAGGGCAGGCGGCCAGGCATATTCGCTGTAGGTCTGACCGCGCACCCTTGCCATGGCCTGCGGTACGGCGACGGCAAACTCATGGGGGGGTGCGTACTGACAGGCATGCAGACAAGCCCCACAGTTGTGACACAGGTTGGCCAGGTAATGAATGTCGTGGCGACCGAATTCAAGCCGCCGGGTCATGGCCGGGAACACCGCACAAAAGCCTTCGCAATAACGGCAGGCGTTGCAGATCTGCATCTGCCGGGCCACTTCGGATTCGGCCGCACTCAAGGTGATGGCCGACCCATCGGCCAGTTCCCGGGCGTCTTGCACCAGGCGTTCAAGCGATTGCATCGCTGACCTCCTTGCCCACAGACAGGGCCGCCTGCGCACCGGCAATGCGTCCGGAGATGGTGCCGATGGTCATGCCCACACCGGCGGTGTAGCCCTGACCCAAGATATTGCCCGCCATCATCTCGCCGGCCACAAACAAGTTGTCGCTGGCTTGCCCGCCAAAATGCACCTGACTGCGCTCGTTGGTCTTGAGACTGAGGTAGGTAAATGTCACGCCCGGGCGCAGGGCGTAGCCATAGTAAGGCGGCGCATCCAAAGTACGCGCCCAGTGCGTCTTGGGGGGCACCAGGCCCTCGGTGCGGCAATCGTCGAGCACCGTGTGATCAAAGTGGCCCGGACGACAGGCCGCGTTGTAGGCCTTGAGGGTCTCCATGAAAGTGTCTTCCGGCAGGCCCAGGGCCCGCGCCAGCTCGGGCAGGGTATCAGCGCGCTGAGCCGGAAACACTGGCGGCATGAAGCGCCCCACCGCCTTGCTGTCAATGATGCAATACCCAATCTGTCCCGGTTGCTGCGCCACCAATCGGCCCCAGATGGCGTAGCGCTTGGGCCAGAAATCCTCGCCCTCGTCGTAAAAACGCCGGCCCTCGCGGTTAACCATCACGCCCAGGGAAACCGCATCCACACGCGTACAAATGCCGCCGTCATAGAGCGGGGCGCGTGCGTCTATGGCCACACAGTGCGACTGGGAAGGGTCACCCAGGCTGTCTGCGCCCTGCTCGATCATGAACTTGAGCAAGGTGCCCTGGTTGTAGCGCGTACCGCGAATCAAAAAATTGTCGGCAGGCCACTCACCGCGCTCATTTTGTCCCCAGGCCTGCCGCAACCACTGCCGGTTCGATTCAAAGCCGCCAGCGGCCAGCACGCAGCTGCGCGCCTCGATCCGTTCGTGGCCCAACCGGGCCGCCACGAAGCGCCCGTCCTTCAATTCAAGCGCGTCCACCGCAGCGTCATACCGGACCTCAACGCCCAACTGCTCGCAGCTTCGGTAGTACGCATTGACCAACGCCTTACCGCCGCCCATGAAGAAGGCATTGGTGCGCGAGAGGTGCAGCGTGCCGGCCAGCGAGGGCTGAAAGTGGACCCCGTGCTTGCGCATCCAGCCGCGGCAATGGGCCGAGGCACGGATGGTCATGCGCGCAAGACCTTCGTCGGTGCGGCCGCCCGTCACCTTGAGCAAGTCTTGCCAGAACTCTTCTTCGGGATAGGCGTCAAGCAGGACATCCTGGGGCGCATCGTGCATGCACCGCAGGTTGCGGGTGTGAATCGAATTGCCACCGCGCCACAGGCGAGGCGCGGACTCGAGCAACAGAACGCTGGCGCCAGCCTCCCGCGCAGTCAGTGCAGCGCACAAGGCGGCATTGCCACCCCCAATGACCAAGACGTCAACCATCGCAGCACTGTAGTGGGTCTGCCCTTTGGCGTGAATCCATGCCCGTGGCATGGGAGTATCACAATTTGTGATATCAAACGCCGCGGCAGGGTCAGGCCATCAGCTTCGCGCCTTGCCAGCGGCCGGCCGCCACCACCTGTCGCGCGCAGTCGGCCAACACCACCCGCGCGGCCAGGGCGGCCGGTGAGAGCTCGTCATCTGACAGACTGCACAAACTGTTGTGCCTTCGCACCTGGGCGTCTGCGATTTCCGAAATCAGGAACCGCTCTTTCGCATCTGGGAAGCGGCCCAAGGCCGCACCGGGCTGCAAGGTGCATCCCAGGCCCAGATCCACCGCCTCCATCAACATCGAGAGGGAATCAATTTCTGAGACGACCGTCGGCACAATCCGCGCTCTGGCAAAGGCGCTATCGAGGGCGCTGCGCAGGCCGTGTGGCCCGGTGGGCAAGATCAGCGGCGCCCCCTTGAGGGCCACCATGCGGATGCGGGCCCCGGCCGGGTGAAGCGGGCGCTGCCGCGATTGGATCAGATACAGCTTTTCCGAGAGCAGCGGCATCACGCTCCAACGCCGACCAGGCTCGGCGTTGAACAAAATCGCCAGATCCAACTGCCTGGCATTGAGCATGTTGGCCAAATGTCCCGATAGGCTTTCGACCATGTGCAGACGCACATCGGGATAGCGCTCGCGCATAGCCCGAATCAGCGGAGTGCCTAGCACGCCCGCCGTGGTCGGGGCCAGTCCCACACTGACTGAGCCCGTCAGGCGCGAGGCCTGCGCGGCCCGCACCGCCTGTTCGGCATGTCGCAACGTCAGCTGCGCCTGCCTGAAAAAAGCCACGCCCGCCTCGGTGGGCTCGACCCCCTTGGAGCTGCGCTGCAGCAGCCGGGTTGACAACTCGCTCTCGAGCCGGCTGATTTGCTGACTCAAGGCCGATTGCACCATTTGCAGGCTCGCTGCAGCCCGGCTGAAACTGCCAAG
>JBILUT010000249.1:0-3487 GCA_044370875.1 Polaromonas sp.
ATGCACTGGCTCTGGTGGGCGTGCCCATGCGGCGGGTGATCCGCAGTGTGCAAGAGCAACGCAATGCGCGTTATGGACTGCTGCGCGGTTACTTTCATGGTGCCGACGATGACACCGTCGATGAACTGGAACATGAACGACTGTCTACGCTGACGCTGCCGGCTGGTGTTCGTGCGGTTGGCATGCGGCTTGAGGAGCTTGCCCTGCATGCCGTGGGCGTTCGCCTGGTTCACCTGCGCCGGCTCGATGGACAGATGGTGTCACCCGACGACGCCCTGGTGCTGCAAGGTGGTGACACCCTGGTGCTTTCAGGGCTGCCGCAGGCCCTGGCCCTGGCCGAAGAAAAACTGCTGCGCGAGCGCAGCAAACGAAACTGACGCGGTGAACCACCCCGCAGCTGAGCTCAAGCAGCGCCGCCGATTCGGTGTGGGTTTGCTCCTGGCCATGACCCTTCCGGCCCGGCCGGCCTGGAGCAGCGAAGCGGCCGCCCCGATCGCGCCGCTGATTCGGCAAGGCGGCTGCGTGGTGCTGATCCGTCATGCCCTGACCGAACCGGGCATCGGCGACCCACCCGGCTTTACCCTGGACAACTGCCGTTCGCAGCGACAGATCAGCGCCGCCGGGCGTGCTCAGTCCAAGCGCATCGGACAATGGTTTGCACAGCAGGGGCTCAAGCCTGCAGCGGTGCGTTCAAGCCTGTGGTGCCGCTGCCGCGACACAGCCGATGAAGCCTTCGGCTCACATATCCCTTGGCCAGCGCTCAATTCCAGCTTCGGCGATGCCCAGGCCCAGCCGGCCATGACGCAAGCCATGCGTCAGGCGCTGCGCCAGGTGCCTGCGGGCCACTTTGAAGTCTGGGTCACGCATCAAGTGAGCATGACCGCACTGACCGACGCCTACCCGGCCATGGGTGAGGGCTTTGTGGTCTCGAGCCAGGGGCGATTGCTGGGTCGTCATCACTGGGTCTGAACAGCAGCCAAGGCCTCTTTATCGCGCGCGCAGGCCGCATCCTCTCGGTCAGGCCGAGCACAGACGGGCTACTTGCCGATACAAAACGAGGAGAAGATCACGCCCAGCAGATCATCTGATGTGAACTCGCCGGTGATCTGCCCGAGGGCATTTTGTGCCTGTCGCAAGTCTTCCGCCAACAGGTCAAGCGCTGGTGTAGAAGACGCCAGCTGTTGACCCGCCCGATCAAACTGCTCCGAGACCTGCCGCAAGGCCAGCAAGTGCCGGGCTCTGGCCATGTACAGGCCCTCGGCACCCTGCCATCCAACCTGTTCCAGCAAGGCCCGGCGCAAGGCATCTAACCCCTGGCCCGTCTTGGCTGAAATCAGCAGCCCTTCAGGTGCGTTGCCCGGGCCAGCGCCCTGAGGCAGGCTGTCCATCTTGTTCCAGACTTGCAGCACCGGCACACCAGCAGGCAACTGGCGAGCAATCTGTGCATCTTGCTCGCGGTAGATCCGCCCCTCATCGTCGCCGGCCTGATACCGGGGCCAGTCGTGCAAAAACAGCACTGCATCGGCCGCTTGTATTTCTTGCCACGCTCTTTCTATGCCGAGTTGTTCCACCAGATCGCTGCTTTCCCGCAAGCCCGCGGTGTCCACCACATGCAGGGGTACGCCGTCGATCTGTATCAGTTCGGTCACCTTGTCACGGGTGGTGCCCGCAATGGGGGTGACGATCGCTCGCTCAGCCCCGGCCAGCGCGTTGAGCAAAGAGCTCTTGCCCGCATTGGGCTGACCCGCAATCACCACCCGGATGCCCTCGCGCAAGATCGCGCCTTGCCCCGCACGCTGCAGCACTGCATCGAGGCGCTGACGCAAGGCATCCAGCTGGCCACGCGCATCCGACTGCTCGATGAAGTCGATGTCCTCTTCCGGAAAGTCGAGGGTTGCCTCTACCAGCATGCGTAAATGCACCAACTGCTGCATCAAGCGATCAACTTCTCTGGAGAAATCACCGGCCAAGGAGCGTGCCGCCGATCGGGCGCCCGCCTCCGTGCTGGCATCAATCAAGTCGGCGACCGCTTCTGCCTGCGCCAGGTCCATCTTGCCATTGAGAAAAGCGCGTCGAGTGAACTCGCCCGGTTCAGCCAATCGCAGACCTGCAAGGCGGGCGCTGCCCGTCAGCGGGTCTGGTTCGCCAGCCAGTTGCAAACAGCGTTGCAGCAAGAGCCGCAGCACCACAGGCCCACCATGCGCCTGCAACTCCAGCACATCTTCTCCGGTGTACGAGGCCGGCGCCTGAAAGAAGATCGCCAGACCTTGGTCGATCACGCGTCCGTCCGCATCCCGAAAGGCACCATAGCTTGCAACGCGCGCCTGCAGAGGGGCGCCCCACAGGGCCCGAACAAAAGATGTAAGCCCAGCACCCGACACACGAACGATGCCCACCGCACCCCGACCCGGCGCGGTAGCGATGGCAACGATCGGGTCTTGTTGACGGGCCAGCATGACAACCCCCGAAAAAAGGGCCGCATCAAGCGGCCCGGTGAATCATTTGAACTTGGGCAAGTTAAATTGCGGCGGTACGCCCATGCGTGTGTTGATCACCCACTGCTGCGCAATCGACAAAATATTGTTGGTGATCCAGTACAGGACCAGTCCCGCTGGAAAGAAAAAGAACATCACGCTGAATATCAAAGGCATCAGCCACATCAGCTTGGCCTGCAAGGGGTCGGGCGGGAGCGGATTGAGCGCCGTCTGCAGCAGCGTCGTCAGCGTCATCAAAATAGGCAAGATGAAATAGGGGTCGGGTGCCGACAAGTCGGCAATCCACCCCACCCACGGGGCGTTGCGCATTTCGACGCTGGAGAGCAGCACCCAATACAGGGCAATGAAGACCGGGATCTGCACCATGATCGGAAAGCATCCGCCCATGGGATTGACCTTCTCTTGCTTGTAGAGATTCATCATGGCCATCTGCATCTCTTGCGGTTTGTCTTTCAGACGATCACGCAGTTCCATGATGCGGGGATTGATGGCCTTCATCTTGGCCATGCTCTGAAACGCCTTGGCATTGAGCCAATAGAAAGCGAGCTTGATCAAGAAGACCAACGCCACGATGGCCCAGCCCCAGTTGCCAATAAAGCGGTGAAGCTCATAGAGCAACCAGTACAGGGGTTTGGCCAGGATGGTGAACCAACCATAGTCCTTCACCAGCTCCAAGCCGGGAGCCAATGCTTCGAGCTGCTTTTCTTCCTGGGGGCCCACAAACAACTGCGACTCAAAGGATTGCTTGGCGCCAGGCGCCAGCGCAGCCAGCGGCGCAATCAAGCCGACGGCATACAGGTTGTTGTCAACCTTGCGCAGGAAGATGTCGCGGTTCTGCCCCTGGGGCAACAGCCAGGCCGACGCAAAGTAGTGTTGCACCATGGCGATATAGCCACTGTCGGCCTGCTTTTCGGCCTCGAACTTGTTTTTTTCGATGTCGCTAAATTCAATCTTCTGAAACTTCTTGGCCTCTGTGTAAACCGCCGGACCTG
>JBILUT010000248.1:0-3487 GCA_044370875.1 Polaromonas sp.
GCTGATGCGAACCCTGCCCGAACCGGTGCAGGCTTCACTGGCGGCCAGCATTCCTTTTCCACAGCGGCTGGGCAAGCCCGAGGAATTTGCCGAACTGGCCGCCCACATCGTCCACAACGATCACCTCAACGGCGAGACGATACGGCTCGATGGGGCGCTGCGTATGGCACCACGTTGAAACAAGAACACTTATGAGTAAAACCGTCATTTACGAAGTCGATGTGATGTTCGGCGACTGCGACCCGGCCGGCATCGTGTTCTTTCCCAACTTCTCCAAGTGGATGGACGCGTCCTCGCTCAATTTCTTTTTGCAATGCGGCATCCCGCCCTGGCGCGAATTGGCCCTCACGCGCGGCATCATCGGCACCCCGCTGCTGGAAATTCACACCCGATTCATCAAACCGGCCACCTACGGCGAGCGGCTGCAGGTTCACACCAGCGTGCAGGAGTGGCGCGAGAAGGTTTTTGTGCACAAGCATGTGGTACAGCGCGGCTCCACCGTGCTGTGCGAGGGCACGGAAACACGCGCCTTCTGCACCCGGCACCCAGACGACCCGCAGCGCATCAAGGCCATTGCGGTACCCGAGGACATCAAGGCGCGCTGCCTCTAAGGCAAGAGCGCCCCCCAGTTTTCCCCACGCCAACCCATCCCACAAGGAAACCACCATGATGCAACGACGCGCCTTTTTACAGTCTGCCGCAACCAGTACGCTGCTGGGCAGCGCCGCCTTGAGTCCGGCGCTGGCCCAGACCAACCTGCCGATCGAGCAAGTCCGGGTCCTCTACGGTTTTCCGCCCGGCAGCGCTGGCGATATCTGCGCCCGACGCGTGGCCGAAAAATTTGCCGGCACTCCCTACAGCCGCAACCAGGGGGTCATTGACAGCCGCCCGGGCGCTGGCGGGCAGATCGCTCTGAACATGCTCAAGTCAGCCCCGGCCGATGGTTCGGTACTGGCCATGACGCCCTTCTCGGCGATTTCGCTGTACCCACACATCTTTCGCAACCTGCAGTACAAGCCCTTTGAGGATTTCACGCCGGTAGGCACCAGCTCCATGATCCACCACGGCTTTGCAGTCGGACCGATGGTGCCCGAGAGCGTGAAGACAGTGCGCGACTTCATCGCCTGGGCACGCGCCAACCCGGCGCAGGCCAGCTATGGATCGCCAGCCGCGGGCTCCACCCCGCACTTCATCGGCGCCTTGCTGGGCCTGAACAACAACTTTGACTTCCGACATGTGGCCTACCGCGGTTCGGTGCCGGGCGTCACCGATGTCGTGGGCGGCCAGATTGCCTGCATGTTCACGCCGCACGGGGACTTCATCGCCAACCACAAGGCCGGCAAGATGCGTCTCATCGCGACCTCGGGCCGCACCCGTTCGCCTTTTGTGCCGGAAGTGGCCACCTTCGCCGAGCAAGGTTTCCCCGAGCTCACGGTGGAAGAGTGGTTCGGCTTTTACGCCCCGGCGCGTATACCGGCGGCCGTGGCTCAGGCGGCCAACGCCGCCATCAACGGTGCCCTGCGCGACAAAAGCGTGCAAGATGCGTTCACCGTGGTCGGCCTGATTCCGTTTGGCGGAACCATCGCCGACCAGCAACGCAGCGCTC
Organism: Polaromonas sp.; assembly: GCA_044370875.1. Taxonomy (GTDB): domain Bacteria; phylum Pseudomonadota; class Gammaproteobacteria; order Burkholderiales; family Burkholderiaceae_C; genus Polaromonas. The sequence goes on from JBILUT010000248.1 coordinate 1,607, forward strand.
AGGCCGAATTTGAGCGCTGGGGCCCGCTGATCAAGCGCATCGGATTTACCGTCGACTCCTGATCGAGCCTTCACCCCCGGGTCTGCGGTGAACACCGCGCCCGGGTGTGTGGATGCTCTGCCCATCCCTCACGCTGCCCGATGGCCCACTACCAGCCCGACACGCAAGACGCCCTCTTCCTGATGCAGAAGGTGGCGCGCGCGCCGCAGTTGCTGGCTGATTTGGCCGCCTTTGCCGACGTGGACGCGGACCTGGTCAATCAGGTGCTCGGGGAGGCCGCTCGCTTCGTGGGCGAGGTCATCGCCCCCTTGCAGGCTGTGGGCGACCGGGTGGGCGCGCGCTGGCAGGACGGACGGGTGAGCATGCCGCCTGGCTTTCGCGAGGCCTATCAGGCCTTCTGGCAGGCAGGCTGGCCCGCCCTGTCGGCCGCCCCCGAGGACGGGGGCCAGGGCCTGCCCAGCGTGCTGGAGGCCGTGCTCTACGAAAGGCTGAGCGCCGCCAACCACGGCTGGACCATGGCACCGGGCCTGTTGCATGGGGCGTATGAGTGCATCAAGCACCACGCCAGCGATGAGCTGAAGGCGCAATACCTGTCCAAGCTGGCCACCGGCCAATGGCTGGCCACCATGTGCCTGACCGAGCCGCAGGCCGGCAGCGACCTGGGTTTGGTGCAGACACGCGCAACACCGCTGGCCGACGGACGCTACACCCTGAGCGGCACCAAGATCTTCATCTCGGGCGGCGAGCACGACCTGAGCGACAACATCGTGCATTTGGTGCTCGCCCGCCTGCCCGATGCGCCCCCTGGTCCCAAGGGGCTGTCGCTCTTCCTGGTCCCCAAGTTCTATGCCGATGGCAGCCGCAGCGCGGTGCACTGTGAACGCATCGAGGAGAAGATGGGCCTGCATGGCAGCCCCACTTGCGTCATGCGCTTTGACCAGGCCTGCGCCTCGATCGTGGGCGAGCCCGGCAAAGGCCTGAACGCCATGTTCCTCATGATGAACGCCGCCCGCCTGCACGTGGCCCTGCAAGGCATCGGCCTGCTGGAGGCCGCCTGGCAGAAGGCCCACGCGTATGCCCTGGAGCGCCGACAGATGCGCGCCCCAGGTGGCGGCAAAAGCGCCGGCCAGGCCGATCTGATCGCCGAGCACCCGGCCGTGCAGCGCATTCTGGACACCCAGCGCGCCTGGATCGACGCGGGCCGTGTCCTGGCCTACCGCACCGCGCTGGAGCTCGATATCGGTAAGCACCATGGGGACGCCGGCCGACGCGCGCAGGCCCAGCGCTGGTGCAGCCTGATCACGCCGGTGCTCAAGTCCGCCTGGACCGAACAGGGATTTACCGGGGCCAGCGCCTGCCTGCAGGTCTTGGGCGGCCATGGCTACATCAGCGAGTGGGGTATCGAGCAAATCGTCCGCGATGCCCGCGTGGCCATGATTTACGAGGGTACCAACGAGATCCAGGCCATCGACCTGCTGGTGCGCAAGGTGCTGGCCGACGGGGGCCAGAGCCTGGGCGCGCTGCTCGAGGACCTCCAAACCACGCTCAGTACGGCGGGCCGCCTGAGGGTGGATCAATTGCGCGAGGCCACGGCGCAGCTGCTGGCCGTCCAGGCGATCGACCCTGCCTTGCCCTATGCGGTGGCCGACGACTACCTGCGGGCCCTGGCGCTGGTGCTGCTGGACTGGGGCTGGGCCCAAATCCAGGCCGAGCCCGAGGCCGCGGTGCCGCGTTGGCGGGCGCCAGCGCAGGCGATGCAGCGCCATGTGCTGCCAGAGTTCGGCATGCGTCTGGACATCATCCGCCAGCGCTGCCAGGAGACCGGAGTCCCCCAGAGACGGGCGGAGCCTGCCTGATGGCTGCGGCCAAGCACAGGGCACC
>JBILUT010000250.1:0-3477 GCA_044370875.1 Polaromonas sp.
TTCTTCGTCACCCACCTGCTGGCGAATGCGGGCGACCGCCTCTTCGATGTAGTTGCCCATCACCCAATCGGGCCTGGCCGCGCAAATGCCGAGCACGAAGCGCTCGAGCATCGCCCTGCCCTGCACGGTATGGGTCACTTCGGGGTGGAACTGCACCGCATAGAAGCGACGCGCCTCGTCAGCCATACCAGCGATCGGGCAGCCTGGCGTGCTGGCCATCACCTTGAAGCCCGGTGGCATGGCGGTGACCTTGTCGCCATGGCTCATCCAGACCTTGAGCATGCCGTGACCCTCAGCGGTGCTGAAGTCCTCAATGCCCCGAAGCAGTTCTGTGTGGCCGTGGGCCCGCACCTCGGCATAGCCAAACTCGCGGGTCTGGCCGGCCTCGACCTTGCCGCCGAGCTGGCTGGCCATGGTCTGCATGCCATAACAGATTCCCAGCACCGGTAGGCCCAGTTCAAACACCGCATCGGGCGCGTGGTCGTCGGCTTCGTAGACGCTGGCGTGCGAGCCCGAAAGAATGATGCCCCTGAGCTGCCCGTCGGCCGCGTACTCGCGCACCCAGTCGCTGCTGACGTCGCAGGGGTGCACTTCGCAGTAGACGTGCGCCTCTCGCACCCGGCGGGCGATCAGCTGCGTGACTTGCGAGCCGAAGTCAAGGATGAGTATTTTTTGATGGGACATAGGCAAAACCTGAACCGCCCATCAATCGGCGCGGTAATTGGGCGCTTCCTTGGTGATCTGTACGTCGTGGACGTGGCTTTCGCGGATACCCGCCGCCGTGATCTCCACGAACTCGGCCTTTTGGTGCAGTTCGGCGACGCTGGCGCAGCCGCAGTAGCCCATGGCAGCGCGCAGACCACCGGCCATCTGGTAGATGATGGCCACCACCGAGCCCTTGTAAGGCACGCGGCCTTCAATGCCTTCGGGCACCAGTTTGTCAGCATTGGGGTTGCCGCTGCCGGACTCCTGAAAGTAGCGGTCAGCGCTCCCCTGCTGCATGGCGCCAATGGAACCCATGCCGCGATAGCTCTTGTAGCTGCGGCCTTGGTACAAGACGATCTCACCCGGGGCTTCTTCGGTACCGGCGAACATGCCACCCATCATGACGCTGCTGGCGCCAGCGGCTATGGCTTTGGCGATATCGCCCGAATACCGGATACCGCCGTCGGCGATAAGAGGGATGCCCGAGCCTTTGAGGGCCGAGGCGACGTTGTCCACCGCCATGATTTGCGGCACGCCCACGCCCGCCACGATCCGGGTGGTGCAAATGGAGCCCGGACCAATGCCCACCTTGACTGCATCGGCACCGGCTTCAGCGAGCGCCAGCGCCGCAGCGCCGGTGGCGATATTGCCACCGATCACATCGACCTGCGGATAGTTTTGCTTGACCCAGCGCACCCGGTCAATCACACCCTTGCTGTGCCCATGAGCGGTGTCAACCACGATCGCATCAACGCCGGCCTTGACCAGCGCTTCGACGCGGGCCTCGGTGCCCTCACCCACCCCGACGGCAGCGCCCACCCGAAGCCGGCCTGCGGCATCACGCGCCGCATTGGGGAAGTTGAGCTGCTTGGTGATGTCCTTGACCGTGATCAGCCCCTTGAGTTCAAAGGCATCGTTGACCACCAGCAGACGTTCGAGTTTGTGCTTGTTCAGCAAGGCCTTGGCCTGCTCGGGCGTGGTGCCCTCCGGCACGGTGACGAGTCGCTCGCGCGGCGTCATGATCTCGCGCACCTTTTGCTCGTACCGAGTTTCAAACCGCAGATCACGGCCGGTGACAATGCCCACCACCTTGCCGCCATCGACCACCGGAAAGCCGGAGACGCCGAGCTCTTCTGACAGCGCCATCACCTGGCGCACCGTGGTGTCGGGGGCAATGACCACCGGGTCACGCTTGACCTTGGCCACCTGGGCAGCCTGCTCTTGTGGGCTGAGGTTCTTGTGCACGATGCCGATGCCACCTTCCTGGGCAATGGCAATAGCCAGGCGCGCTTCGGTCACCGTGTCCATGGCTGCAGACACCAGCGGCAGGTTCAGGCTGATATTGCGGGAAAACTGGGTGGAGAGTTGGGTGTCCTTGGGCAGGACCTGAGAGAAGGCGGGGACCAGCAGAACATCGTCGAAGGTCAACGCTTTGCCGAGAAGGCGCATGTGAGGGCTCCAAAAAACGAATTCTACCTAGCGGCCTGGGCGTTCCCGCATTCAGCGGCTGCGCGGGGCCTGAGGCTCCCGCGTGCAAGCGGCCAAGGGCTATCGCCTGCCGGTGCTGCCCCCGGGCCCCACCCGAGGCCATCTCTCAGTAACCCGGCTTGGCTCCGGGCCTGCGCTTGGCAAACAGCCCCGCCCTTCGCACACCCTGCCCGCTAAACCGCTCGCGCCGAGCCACCTTGGGATCAACGCGCAGTCCTCGGTAAATCTCCACCCGATCACCCTCGCGCAGAAACTGCGTCAGCTTGCAGCGCTTGCCCCAGATGCCCACCACCAGATGCTCTGGATTTGATGCATCGCTGGCAAGACAGCCGCAGGCAACCAGAGCGTCGGCAACGGTCGAGCCCGCAGGCAGATCCATGAAAAATTCCTGAACCTGGCGCGGGCCGATGCTGCGGGCAACCGTTATCTGCACGGAGGTCTTTCCATCGGCATGTCGCAGGTACAGCGGCGGCTAGACAGTTAATCAGCTCTGTCCGTACACCTGATGCGCCCGCTTGACGAAGGCATCCACCAGACTTCCGGCAATGCGATCGAAAACAGGCCCAACCAGGGTCGAAAGAGCCGTGCTGCTGAAGTCGTAGCTCAGGTAAAACTCAACTTTGCAGGCGCGCTCGTCAGGCTCGCCCACAGGCGTGAAATCCCAGCGTCCGTCCAGACGCGAAAACGGGCCCTCAAGCAACTCCATCCGCACCTGCCGACCAGGCTGATGCAGGTTGCGGGTGGTAAAGCTCTGCTTCAAGCCGCCGATGGACATGCCTACTCGAGCGGTCATGGCGTCCTGCTCTCGCACCAGCACTTGTGCCCGATCACACCAAGGCAGAAATTGCGGATACCGATCGACATCAGTCACCAGAGCAAACATCTCTTCGGCACTGAACCAGATCAGAACAGACTTTTGAACCGTTTTCATACAATCGAATGCTTTTCCGATTGTAGAACCGGCACCTGAAGCGACTTTTAATGGCTAAAAAATCTCCCGACAGCAGCAGCCCGGCAGCCAAGAATGGCGGGCGGATCGCGGAGAACAAGCGCGCGCTGTTCAACTACCACATTGAGGAGCGCTTTGAGGCGGGTATGGTGCTTGAGGGCTGGGAAGTCAAGGCGGTGCGTGCCGGCAAGGTGCAGTTAACCGACGGCTATGTGGTGGTCAAGAATGGCGAGCTGTTCATCATCGGCTGTCAGATCAATCCCTTGGGCACTGCCTCAACCCACGTCAGGCCCGATGCCGTGCGGACCCGCAAGTTGCTGATGCACAAGGACGAG
>JBILUT010000253.1:0-3447 GCA_044370875.1 Polaromonas sp.
AAACAGCGCCAGCAGCGCCACACACACCATCACCGCCGACGAGACAAACACATCGGAGCGGAAATAGCCCAGGCGCGCCACCCCGGCACCGAGCAGCACCACCAGGCTCAGCAGCACCACGGCACCACCCCAGCCCATGCCGTACTGGCCCTTCTCCAGCGGGCCCCACCAGCCTTCCAGCGTGGCAAACACCCAACCCGGCGCACCGATGGCAAAGCCGCTGCCCAGCAGGCCGAGCAGCCCCACCAATGCGCCGACCACCAGCCACCCCCCCTGGGTGCGGCCCGGCGGTAGGGCGAGCGCCAGACCGGCGATCAGCAGCCCTGCCAGACCGGTCCAGAGCCAGGGCCGGCCGTAGCCGATGGCGTGGGCAAGACCACTGCCGGCGCTCTCGTTGCCCCAGCCGTTCCACAGGGCCTCGAACAGCGTCTGCGATTGCAGGAAATACCAGGGCAGCGCCGTAAATGCGAGCGCACCCAACACGACCCACCCGACAAGCGGGTGGACCAGACGACGAAACAAGGGACTCATGACCTGGCCTGAAGAAAACGGAGGGGCCGGCCGGCCCCGGGTGGATCAGCGTGGCAGGCTGTTGACTTCGCGCTCCCAGCGCTGAATCAAGCGGCGACGCTCAGCGGTCTGGCCGTATTTGGCGTAGTCGTAGTTGATCATCTTGATCTTGCGGAAATCAGGCACCCGCGGATCGACCTTGGTCTCTTTGTGCGAAGGCAGCTGAAACTGCAGCGTGGCTGCGCCCAGGGCCTGGGCCGACGGGGTCAACGCCCATTCGTAGAACTTCTTGGCTGCTTCCAGATTGCGGGCGCCCTTGATGATGGACATCGAGCCGATCTCGGCACCGGTGCCATCGGCCGGAGTAATGGTTTCCAAAGGGAAGCCCTGGGCTTTTTCGCCGGGGCCATCGTGCACAAAGCTGATGGAGATGGTGGCCTCGCCACGCGCCACGGCCTTGATGGGGCCGGTACCGGAACGGGTGTAGGTGGCGATGTTGCCATGCAACTTCTTGAGGTACTCAAAGGCCTTGTCTTCGCCCATCAGTTGCACCAGCGTGGCGATCATGGTGTACGCAGTACCGCTGGAGGCCGGGTTGGCCGACTGGATTTCGCCTTTGTATTCGGGCTTGAGCAGATCTCCCCAGGTCTTGGGGATGGGCAGCTTTTTCTTGGCGATCAGCTCGGTGTTGTAGCCAAAGCCCAGTGGCCCGGAATAGATGCCCACAGTGCGGTAACCCGACTGCGCGGCCTGCTTCTGGGCCCAATCGTGCAGTTTGGGCAGCGAGGGCGATTTGTATTCTTGTGTCAGGCCTTGCTCGGCGGCCTGTAGGTGCGGATCGCCGGTGCCGCCGAACCACAGATCGGTCTTGGGGTTGGCGCGCTCGGCCACGATCTGGGCAATGGCTTCGCCCGACCCTTTGAGCGTCATGTTGACCTTGACACCCTGGCTCTTCTCGAAAGTGACCGCAAGAATGTTGCACCAGGCCGCTTGTGCCGAGCAGATCAGGTTGAATTCGCCGCTCTGGGCTTGAGCGGCCTGGGTCACGGCCAGAAGCGCCGGCAAGGCCATCCACATCGTCTTTTTCATCACAGTTCTCCTTAGGTCAAAAGCGGCCAACATGGCCAATCACACAATGAACATCAAAACGACGGGCCTTATGGCCCCTTGGGCATAGCGGAGGATGCCAGCAACACACTGACACCCGGGCCGTCCAGGAACACGCTCACCGGAGCGCCAGACTGTAGGCCCTGACGCTCGTGGTGACGGTGTACCTGAATGGGCCCCAGCGCAGTTTGCACGCGGTAGATGGTGAGCCGCCCCTCAAAGGCAACCGATTCAATTTGCCCGGGCATGCCCCTGCCACTGGCCGGCCCCAAGCGCCAGGCCTGTGGTCGAACCACCAGGCGCACAGGACCCTCGCGTCGGGTCTGCTCGGTGGCCAGTTCCAGTGGCCCCAGGCGTACGCCGCCGTGAGCGTCCACATGGCCGTCGTACACCGCAGCGTCACCCATGAAATCGGCAACAAACTCCGAACACGGGCGTTCATAGATATCGCGCTGGCCGCCCACCTGCTGCACCTGCCCTTGCCGCATCACCACCACCCGATCGCTGATGGCCAGGGCCTCCAAGTGATCATGGGTCACGTAAATCACAGTCAAACCCAGCGCCTGCTGCAGGCGGCGAATATCTTCGCGGATCTGTCGGCGCAGACCCACGTCCAGGTTGGACAAGGGCTCGTCGAGCAAAAGCACCTGCGGGCGCAAAGCCAGGGCGCGGGCCAACGCCACCCGCTGCTGCTGCCCGCCCGAGAGCGCAGCAGTGTTGGCCTGGGCAAAGGCCTGTAGATTGAGCATATCCAGAGTCTCGTCGACCCGCTGATCCCGCTCGCCGTCGGGCAGATGCGTCAGGCCATAGGCCACATTGGCGCGTACATCGAGATGCGGAAACAGCGCGTAGCTCTGAAACACCAGGCTGATGGGACGCGCATCGGGGCCAAGCTCGGTGACGTCCTGACCTCCGATCCACACCCGGCCGGCGTCGGGCCGCTCAAGCCCGGCCACCAGGCGCAACAGGGTAGATTTGCCGCAGCCCGAGGGCCCCAGCACCGTGGTCAACTGCCGGGACGGGAAGTCCAGATGCAAGCCCTGCAGCGCAAAGCCGCCGACCGGATAGCGCTTGTCCACCGCCTCAAGTCGTACCGCGCCCGTCATGGCTGCCCCTGCGTATCGAGCGGCCAACGCACCACGGCGTCTACACCCACCACCCGCTCGTCCTGCACCCGGTTGTAAAGGTTGACCTGGGCCCGCATGGACTGGCCGATCTGCCGACATATCGACAGGCCCAGCCCCACGCCGGCGGCACCGCTGGCCGACTGGAAGGGTTCGAACAGACGATCGCGCACCGACTCGTCGATCCCTCCCCCATTGTCCCAGACGATGATTTCGGCCTGCGCCGGCAGCACACGAACCACCAGACCCAGGGCACCGCCGCGCGGCGAATGATGAATGGCATTGGACATCAAGTTGCGCAGCAACTCACCCAGCATCCACGGATCAGTTTTTAAATGAACTGGTACCGCTTCAAACGAAAAATCCAGGCCCTTTCGAGCAATCAGCGGTCCGCATTCCAGACTCACGTCGCGCGCCACTTCTTCTAGGTTGACCGATTGCCATTCGGCCTGGGCCACCAGTTGTTCCACTTTGGCCATGGACAGAATCTGGCGTACCAGCACGCTGGATCGGTCTACCGTCGCCAGCATCTTGGTCAGGGTTTCATTCACGCCAAGTTCCCCTGACTGCATACCCTGCAACTGAGCGCGCAGGACGGCAAATGGCGTGCGCAGTTGGTGCGAAGCGTCCGCCAGAAACGTGCGCTGCCGGTCAATGGCATGACGCTGCTCGCTCATGGCATTGAGCAGCGACTTAAGCAAGGGCT
>JBILUT010000255.1:0-3419 GCA_044370875.1 Polaromonas sp.
CGCTGGCCAGCATCGCCGGCTGGCGCATCGCTGAGGCCGCCGACCTTGAGCCGGGCGCGTCGCACCTGCTGACCTTTCGCTTCAAGCTCGATGCCGGCCAACTGCCGCGCCCCTTCCAGATCGGCATCGCCGGGCAGCGCGAATGGCAGGTCATGATTGAGCAGCGTCAGCCCTTGCGGCTGAGCTCACCGGAGGCGCGTCCGTGAGCCAGGCCTCCGTACCGTCTCTGCGAGCCAGCCGCGCCGGTCGTTGGTTTCTGGGCATAGGGCTGGGCGTGATGGCGGCCCTGGGCTTGGTGCTGCTGTTCATGCTGGCTCAGGCCACCGGCAATCGCGAGCTTTATGAGCGGTATTACCCCATTTTGTTTGTACTCAATGTGGCGGTGGCTGCGGTGCTGGCACTGGTCATCCTCTGGGCCGTGCTGCGCATGGGTGTGCGCCTGCGACAGCGCAAATTTGGCAGCCGCTTGCTGGTCAAGCTCGCCGCCATTTTTGCCCTGGTCGGCTTGTTGCCGGGGCTGATGATCTACATCGTGTCCTACCAATTCGTCTCGCGCTCCATCGAAAGCTGGTTTGATGTCCGGGTCGAAAGTGCATTGGCATCGGGTCTTCAACTGGGGCGGGCCACGTTAGAGCGGCTTGAGGCCGAGGCGGGCAACCGCGCTCGCACGGCCGCCGACCAAATCAGCGCCGTCCCCGATAGCGGCTTGAGCTTGGCCCTGGAACGCTTGCGCGAGCAACTGGGCGCGCGCGATCTGACCCTCTGGAGCGGAACTGCCCAGACCCTGGCCAGTGCCAGCCAGAGTCGCGTTTTCTTGCTGCAGCGAACGGACAGACCGTCTTCTCAGCAAATGAGGCAAGCGCGCAGCCAGGGCGTGGTGACGCAGATCGAGGGCCTTGATGATGCATCGCCCGCCTCTTCGGGTCAGCTTCCACACGCCCGTGTGCGGGCCCTGGCCGTGGTCAACAGCCCGGGCTTTAACCTGGGCAGCGCGCCGCGTTACCTGCAAATCACCGAGGATCTGCCAGCTGATCTGGTGGTCAATGCGCTGGCGGTTCAAGAGGCCAACCGCGAGTACCAGGAGCGTGCCCTGGCCCGTGGCGGTTTGCGTCGCATGTACATCGGCACCCTGACTCTGACCTTGTTTCTGGCTGTTTTCGGCGCGGTTGTCCTCGCGGTGGTGCTGGGCACCCAATTGGCCAAGCCCCTGCTGCTGCTGGCCGAAGGCGTGCGTCAGGTGGCCCGCGGCGACCTGCGGCCCAAGACTGCCTTGCAGACCCGAGATGAACTCGGTGGCCTGACCCGCTCCTTTGCCGACATGACCCAGCAACTGGCCGATGCGCGCAATGCGGTGCAGGCCAGCATGAGCCAGGTGGATGCCGCACGCGCCAGCCTGCAGACTATTCTCGATAACCTCACCGCTGGTGTGATGGTGCTCGATGAGCAAGGTCGCATCGTCTCCAGCAACCCCGGTGCAACCCGCATCCTGCGTGCGCCGTTGGCCGCGCAAATCGGCAAGACCCTCGAAGAGATACCCGGTCTTGAATCTTTTGGTGAAGGCGTGCAATCGCAGTTTGCGTCCTATCTGCGCGAGCAGGATGACCACAGCCAGGAGCACTGGCAACAGTCCTTCGAACTCTATGGGGGTGCAGGCGACGCCAGCCATAACGCTGTGACCCTGATCGCCCGAGGAACCCGAATGCCTGGCACCCAGGACTGCCTGCTCGTGTTTGACGACGTTACCGAGGTCGTTTCTGCTCAAAGGGCGCAGGCCTGGGGCGAGGTGGCTCGGCGGCTCGCCCACGAAATCAAGAATCCGCTCACTCCGATTCAGCTCTCGGCCGAGCGGCTGGAGAGAAAGCTCTCCGACAAGCTCGATGCCGCCGACCATCAGGTGCTCAGCAAATCGGTGCGCACCATCGTCGACCAAGTCGATGCCATGAAGCGCCTGGTCAATGAATTTCGTGACTTTGCCCGCCTGCCCAAGGCCGAACTGCGGTCGGTGGACCTGAACGCCTTGGTCACCGACGTCATGCATCTTTACCCGCAGGACCAGGGGGGCGTACCGATCCGGGTTGAACTGGCAGAGCATCTGCCGCTGGTGCAGGGTGACCCGCAGCAGCTGCGCCAAGTCATCCACAACCTGCTGCAGAATGCCCAGGACGCCCACGAAGGCAAAGCCTTCCCGCCCGACCAGCCCGGCCCGTCCGTCTTGCTGCAAACCGAATACTTAGAGGCCGGCCGCAGGGTGCGCCTGCTGGTGCGCGACCGGGGATGTGGCTTTCCAGAGAACATCCTCAAACGCGCCTTTGAGCCGTACGTGACGACCAAGGCCAAGGGTACCGGCCTTGGGCTGGCGGTGGTTAAGAAGATCGCCGACGAACACCACGCCCGTATCGATATCGGCAACCGCACCAGCGATGGCCAGATCCGCGGGGCGCAAGTCTCGCTATCATTCCCGACTGAGGCCACAGCCTGAGGCCGTCAGCGTCCCGTCACAACTCATTTCATATCGGGCTCACGAGAAAAGCAGACGCATGGCAAACATATTGGTGGTCGATGACGAATTGGGCATACGCGACCTGCTCTCGGAAATCCTCTTTGATGAAGGGCATCAGGTTGAACTGGCTGAAAACGCCGCCCAAGCCCGCGCCGTCAGGCAGCGCTTGCGGCCTGATCTGGTGTTGCTGGACATCTGGATGCCCGACACCGATGGCGTGACCTTGCTCAAGGAGTGGTCCACCACCGGGCTGCTCACCATGCCCGTGATCATGATGAGTGGACATGCCACCATCGACACCGCTGTTGAGGCCACTCGCATCGGAGCCATGGCCTTTCTTGAAAAGCCCATCACCCTGCAGAAGTTGCTGCAGGCCGTGGATCAGGGCCTCAACCGCGCCGCTGGCAAAAAGCCGCCGGCCAGCGTCGTCGCCGGTGTGGTCACCCTCTCGACCGGTCCTGCCGCATCGGCCGTGCAGGCCAAGGTCGACGCCGGTCCGCAGCCGGTACAAAGCTTCTCGCTTGAAAGACCACTGCGCGAGGCGCGCGATGACTTTGAAAAAGCCTACTTTGAATTTCATCTGGCCCGCGAGGGCGGCTCCATGACCCGCGTGGCTGAAAAGACCGGCCTGGAGCGCACCCATCTCTACCGCAAGCTCAAGCAACTGGGCGTTGATTTGACGCGCGGAAAACGCGGCAGCTGACAAGCCCCCTCTGCTATACTTTCGCCCCTTGGCCCGGTAGCTCAGTCGGTAGAGCAGAGGACTGAAAATCCTTGTGTCGGTGGTTCGATTCCGCCCCAGGCCACCAATACCCAACGCCTGACCGTTCTCGGTCGGGCGTTTTTATTGGCGAGCGTGTGGGGCCATGCCCATCCACACCCTCTCAGAACAAACCCACGATAACTCCGTCATCGTTGA
>JBILUT010000356.1:0-2664 GCA_044370875.1 Polaromonas sp.
GCCTGGGCCCGGGCCCATGTCAATCAGACGATCGGCGGCCAGCATCACCGCCGGGTCGTGCTCAACCACCACCAGGGTGTTACCGGCATCGCGCAGACGACTCATGGCCTGGGTGATGCGGTTAATATCACGCGGATGCAAGCCAATGCTGGGCTCGTCCAGCACAAAGAGTGTGTTCACCAAGGAAGTGCCCAGCGCCGTGGTGAGGTTGATACGCTGCACCTCGCCCCCCGACAGGGTGCGGCTTTGGCGATCGAGCGTCAGATAGCCGATACCCACATCGCACAGGTACTTGAGCCGGGTGCAGATCTCTGCAAGCAGTAGCTTGAGGGCCTGCCGATCGGCAGCGGCTGTGGCCTCGTCTTGATGCAGCTGGGCCAGTTCGTCAAAAAACAGACGCAGTCTGTCGATGGGCAGTTGCATCAGGTCGTGCAGCGACAGGCCAGGCAGCGCTTGCAGCTGCTCGCGGCTCCAGGCCACGCCCACCGGCATGAAGCGCTGAGCCGGTGGCAGCGCCGCATCGGCCGCTTGATGCGAGCCCAGACGCCAGAGCAGAGCCTCTGTCTTCAGGCGGGCGCCGCCACAGGTGGTGCAAGGCGTATAGCTGCGGTACTTGGACAGCAGCACCCGAATGTGCATCTTGTAGGACTTGCTCTCCAGATATTCAAAGAAGCGGCGTACGCCAAACCATTGCTTGTTCCACTGCCCTTTCCAGTGGGGCGAGCCGTTGATGACCCAGTCTTTTTGTTCTTGCGTGAGCTTGTACCAAGGCGTGTCACGCGGAATGCCGGCGGCCTCAGCGTGGCGCATCAGGTCGTCCTGGGCCTCCTGCCAGGCCGGCGTCTGCATCGGCTTGATGGCGCCGGCCCGCAGGGTGAGCTTGTCGTTCGGAATGACCAAGCCCATGTCCACACCAATCACCCGGCCAAAACCGCGACAGGTCTCGCAGGCACCCATGGCCGAGTTAAACGAAAACAAGGACGGCGTGGGCTCGGTGTAACGCAGGTTGCTCTGCGGGCAGTGCAGGCCGGTGGAGTAGCGCCACAAGGTCTCGGGCCGGTCATCGCCCTGTACAAACACATTGAGCCGGCCGCCATGCTTGAGCGCCACCTCGATGGCCTCGATCGCACGCGCCTTCTCGGTGCCCTGCATGCGAAAGCGGTCAGCCACCACATGGACCGATCCGGCTTCGCCAAAGGCCGATTCGGCCGGCTCGTGGGTGCGGGCAAAGCCGCTGGCCTGTAACCACTGTTGCAACTGCTCGATGCTGGTGCCTTCGGGCAACTGCACGGGAAAGGTCAAGATCAGGCGCGGATTGTCCTGCGCGGTGCGCGCCATGAGTTCGGCATAGATGGTCTCGGGCGTGTCGTGCCGGACGGGCTGTGCGGTCTGCCGGTCAAAGAGCTGCGTAGCCCTGGCAAACAGCAGCTTGAGGTGGTCGTTGAGCTCGGTCATCGTGCCCACGGTCGAACGCGATGAACGCACCGGATTGATCTGGTCAATCGCAATCGCAGGGGGTACGCCCTCTACCTTGTCGACCGCCGGCTTGTCCATGCGATCAAGGAACTGCCGCGCATAGGCCGAGAACGTCTCGACATAGCGGCGCTGGCCCTCGGCAAAGAGGGTGTCAAACACCAGAGAAGATTTGCCCGAACCGCTCGGCCCAGTCACCACGGTGAGTTCACCGGTGCGCAGGTCAACGTCAAGGTTCTTGAGGTTGTGCTGCCTGGCACCGCGAATGCGGATCAGTCCTTGCGACATGAGAGGGCCCCGGAGAAAGGACCCAACATTCTAGGGAGCCAGGCTTGGCCGAGCAGCGTGTGCGGTTTAGCGGCCTTTTTGGGCCGAACCACTGGTGCGCAGCCAGCGCTCTTGCTCGGCTCTGCGCTGTAGGTCTGGCCACGACTGCAACTGCTGGCCCTGCCACTGCGGCCAGGCCTTGAGAAACAGTTGCGCGGTGGCCCACACATCGGCCATGGCCTGATGGCGACGCACGCACCGCACATGGAGCTGCTGCATCCACTGATCCAGACTGCGCGCCGCGATGGCCGGATAGGCCGCAGGCAACAGATCGGCCATGTCCAGCCACTGCCAATCAGGCTGCTCCAGCCCACTGCGCTTGTAGGCCTGGCGCAGCACCTCCTGATCGAAGGCAGCGTGATACGCCAGCAAAGGGGAGTCGGCCACCCAAACAGTCAAGGCCTCCAAGGCCTGCTGCAGCGGCTCACCCTTTCTTTGCCGGCCCCAACCGATACCGTGCAACAAGATGTTGTCATGCGTGGCCCGAAGCACGTCTTGTGCAATGAGCACCTCAAAGCTGTCACTGGCCACAATCTGCGGCGTCGCCCCGCGCAGATCAAGGGCCAGGGCAGCGACGCAGAGCAGGGCATCGTGGCGCGGATCCAGCCCGGTGGTTTCGACGTCGATCATCACCCAGCGCTGGGAGCTGGGCACCGGCCGGTGCAGCCATCGACGCCACCAGCGGCCGATCACGACCGTGCGGCAGCCGCGCTATGCAGGCGGTGCAGGTTTGAAGAAGGGCCGCTCGCTTTAGCGCGCATAGTCCAGACTGAGTCTTTGTTGCAAGGTGCGAACCGCCGCCAGGCTGGCCTTGAGGACTCGGCGGTCCACCTGGTCGAGCATATCGACCGGTATCCAATTGGG
>JBILUT010000081.1:0-6607 GCA_044370875.1 Polaromonas sp.
GGCTTGCCCGTCTGCGCCATAGGGCCCATCTGATGCCGCAGCCGCAGCGACTGCAAGAAGTCAAACGCGGTGATCCAGCCCCGGTATTCGTCGGACGGAATGCCCAGCGCAGCGCCGGCCTGCTCAAGCCGGTCTGCGGTGGACACGGCACTGATGCCATGGGCAAAGGCCAGAATGCGCGCCGCATCCACCACCAGCGCGGTGCCCGACATCTTGATGTCGATCACCTCGTGTTCGCCCTCGCGGCGCGTTTCAAGCCCGCCATGCCAGTTAAGCGGCACACCCATGTGCAAATGGTTGTCCACCCACTGCTTGATAAAGCGCGGGGTGTTCATGGCCTGCTGGCGCACGTCGACGGCCAGCTGCTCGAGCCAATCAGCGCGGCCGGCCAGTGCCCTGAAATCAAAGAACACGCTGGCCTTGAGCAAATCTTGCGGACTGCCCTGATCAATCCACTGGGCGAATCGCTTTTTCCATTGATCCAAGGTCAGGCAGCAAGGCGGGTTGGAGGCCATCACGCCACCGGTGCACAAGGGATACCCGCAAGCATCGAGCGCCAGATTGACGGCCTTGGCAAAGGCCAGCCAAGCGGGCTGATCGCGCTGGGGATCATCGGATGCGTAAATCAGCGCGTTGTCCTGATCGGTGGCAATCGTCTGCTCGCCCCGCCCTTCGGAGCCCAGGGCGACCCAGCACATCTGGCTGACGCTCAGGCCGTGCCGCTTGAGCTCCAGCTCGATCAACCGTGCAGTCAGGTTGTCGTTGAGCTGACTGATCAGGCGGGTTAGTGGGCGCGACTGCAGGCCCTGAGCCATCAGATGGGCGGTGAATTGGCGGATCTGCCGGGCGGCCAGCTGCAGCTGTTCCTGATTTTCGGCTTGGGCAATGGCCCCGCTGACATGCTTGATCGAATGGTTCTGCAGGGCAAACAAATCGCGCTCAGAAATCACGCTGTGCAGGCGGCCGCCCTTGAGCACCGGCAGGTGGCGCACGCGATGACGCGACATCATCAGCGCCGCGTCAAACACCGTGCTGCCTGCGTCAATGGTTAAAACCGGCTGGCTCATCACTGCGGAGATCGGCTGGTCCAGGGAAAGGCCCGCCAGGGCGACGCGGTCAAGCACGTCATTGCGAGTGAGAATGCCGCTGAGCCGATCCGCTTGATCCGTGAGCAGCACCGAGCCAATCTTGCGTGCATGCATCAGGCCCAGCACTTCGCGCAAGGTGGCGCTGGTCGGCTGCGTGACCGGTTGGCGCGCCGGCAGTTCGTCCAGTCGGGCCTCCAGGTTTTGCTGTTGCTGCGTCTGCAACTGCAATTCTTGCTGCCAGCGCTGTCGGGAAGCCTCCACGAAAGCGAGCATGCGCTGGTTGAGAAAGTCGGCCCAAACCGGGCTGCGAGCCATCAGGTCGCGCGCTACGGGCCATGGAATCACCAGGCAAAAGCAGTCTTCAAGCGCGGTGTAGGTGCTGGTTACTGGCCGCTGAGCCATGAGCGCGGCCACGGGCAGCAGGTTGCCCGTCTCCACCTCAAAACCGGAATCAGCGCCGGCGCCGCCCAAGCGGCGTCCCACCGCCCTGCCCTGGCGCAGAAAAATCAGCCCGTTGGGCACGCCCGCCTGGGGCTCAAGCAGCACACCGTCGGGCGGGACATAGCGCTCAGTGGCGGCGCGGGCCAGTTGTTGCACATCACTGCGGTCCATCCGCGCAAAAGGCAGATACGCCGCCATGCTGTCGGTCCAGTGATCGATCAGCTGGCTGGAGGGCTGCGATTTCATCGGGCAACCATACCAAGACCGTCAGGCCGGGGCAACCACAGGGAATGTCCAATTCAGACGTCGTAGCGTTGTGTCAGTGTGATTAGGCACTGCGGGTTTGCCCTTACAAAGCTTCCCCATGGCTCTAAATAAACCCTTGAAGTAAGCTGAGAGTCAGCCCAAGAAACATCATGGGAACCTATAAGAAGATGCTCGCAACCCGGGGCAGGTCTCAGACGTCCGCATGCTTCAATTCCTGAATATTCTTCAGCTGCTGCTCTACATCGGCCTGCTGGCCTTGGCCGGCCAGGGTCTGCTGTACCTCCTGGCAGGCCAAAAGCGCGATAGCAATTTGTTTTATCAACTGTTCCAAGTTCTCAACCGCCCCTGGCTGGCCATGGCACGGCTGATCTCGCCCTCGCGCATTGACCCGCGTCACCATGGCTGGGTGGCCTTCTTTGTCACCTCGGTGCTCTACGCCGCGGTCACCCTGGCCAAGATCGAGCATTGCGTGAGCGTAGGCGTCGGGAGTTGCCGATGAGCCAAGGTGGCGCGCTCCTTTGGCTTAAATTGCAGGCCATGGCCCAGCTCACCTTGGGCCGGCAGGAGGCCGCGCTGGCTTGCTTCGACCGCATGCTGGCCCTCGACGAAAGCAACGCTTACGCGCTGTCCAGCCGCGCTCACCTGAAGGCCCAGCTGGAAGACCGCAAAGGTGCCTTGCAGGACTACGCCCGCCTGACCGCCCTGCCACATGCCCAGGCTGCCGACTTCTTCAACCAGGGTTTCTTGCAGGAACAGTCGGGCCTGCTGGAGCAGGCCGAGGCCAGCTTCAGACGCGCCATTGCCCTGAACGAACAACTCGATCGGGCCTGGTTCGGCCTGGGCCTGGTGCTCATCCGCCAGGCCCGGCTCGACGAGGCCATTACTGCGCTCAAGCGCAACACCCAATTGCAGCCCATGAGTCCGTACGCCTGGTGCGAGCTGGCGCGGATTCATGCAAAACGCCAGGAGCCCGAGGAGGCGGCGAAGATCATTCGCCATCTTCGAGGGTTTGAGCCCAAGGTCGCCGCCCAACTGGCACGCGAAACCGGGATCAACGTGAAAGCGAGCCCGGTCTAGTTGCGATCCGGCTGCAAGCTGGGATGAGGGCAGTCATTCCAGCGGATCGCGGGTCCATCGACCCTTCGGGGTTGGGAACAAGAGGAGACATGCTTCATGCAATTGACTGAATCGCACCGTCATTACTGGCGGAAAAACCTCAACATCACGGCCTGGCTGTTGCTGGCGTGGTTTGTGGTGACCTATGTCGTGGGCTTTTTTGCGCGCGATCTGGGCTTCACCTTCTTTGGCTGGCCCTTCAGCTTCTGGGTGGCCTCCCAAGGTTCACTGATCGTCTACGTGGTGATCATCTGGTTCTATGCACGCTACATGAACCAGCTCGACCAAGAACACGGCGTGGCTGAAGCCGAGGAGGACTGATCATGGCTGGAATGACCCCTGAGTCCGACGGCGGCATGTTCGGCGCCTCGAGCAACGCCGCCTTCAGAAAGCAGCTCAACAAGGTGTACGGCTGGTACACCGGCGGCTTTCTCATCTTTATCGTGGCGCTGGCTATCCTTGAACAGATGGGCCTGCCGCGCAACTGGATCGGCTTCATCTTCCTGATTGCCACCGTGCTGCTGTACGCCGGCATCGGCATCATGAGCCGAACCAACGACGCAGCCGAGTACTACGTGGCCGGTCGACGTGTGCCAGCCATGTACAACGGCATGGCCACCGGCGCTGACTGGATGAGCGCAGCCTCGTTCATCGGCATGGCCGGAACGCTTTATCTGCAGGGCTATGGCGGCCTGGCCTTCATCATGGGCTGGACCGGCGGCTACTGCCTGGTGGCGCTGTTCCTCGCCCCCTACCTGCGCAAGTTCGGGCAATTCACCATTCCCGACTTCCTGGGTGCGCGCTACGGCGGCAACCTGGCCCGACTGGTCGGCATCCTGATTGCCATCATCTGCTCGTTTGTCTATGTGGTGGCGCAGATCTACGGCGTGGGCCTGATCACCACCCGGCTGACCGGCGTTGACTTCAGCATCGGCATCTTCCTCGGCCTGGGCGGTATTCTGGTCTGCTCCTTCCTCGGTGGCATGCGGGCTGTGACCTGGACCCAGGTGGCCCAGTACATCATCCTGATCATTGCTTACATGATCCCGGTGGTGTGGCTGTCGGTCAAACAGACCGGCGTGCCGATCCCGCAGGCGGTTTATGGCTACCAGCTGCAGAAGGTGACCGAGAAGGAGAAAGCCCTGATCGACGATCCGAAAGAGAAGGAAGTCATTGCCGTCTTCAAGGCCCGTGCCGACGAGATGGACGCCAAGCTCAAGGACGTCAAGGCCGCTCTGGAGGCTGACAAGGCCGCAGCGACCAAGAAGATCGAAGACCTCAAGGCCGCCAACGCACCGGCTGCGGACATTGCGGCTGCCGAAAAGGCTCTGGCTGCGTTGCCGAAAGACGAGGAAGCCGCCAAGAAGGCCTGGACGGCTGCCAAGGCTGCCGCGACAGCCCGTACCGCTCCGCTGGGCGGCATGCCGCGCCATGCGCAGCAGTTTGCGGGCAATCCTGACGGCGACGAAAAAGCCAAGGCTGCTTACGACACCTCGCGGCGCAACTTCCTGGCCCTGGTGTTCTGTTTGATGGTGGGCACAGCTGCGCTGCCGCACATCCTGATGCGCTACTACACCACGCCTTCGGTGAAGGAAGCCCGCAGCTCGGTGACCTGGTCGCTGTTCTTCATCTTCCTGCTCTACTTCACAGCGCCTGCGCTGGCGGTGCTGGTCAAGTACGAGGTCTTCACCGTGCTGGTGGGAACACCGTTTGACAAGCTACCGGCCTGGGTGTCGCAGTGGGCGTCGGTCGATCCCACCCTGCTGACGGTGACCGACGTCAACAAGGACGGCATCTTGCAGCTGGGTGAAATGCGCATCGGCGGTGACATCATCGTGCTGGCTACGCCTGAAATCGGCGGTCTGCCCTATGTGATCTCCGGCATGGTGGCTGCAGGCGGTCTGGCGGCTGCGCTGTCCACTGCGGACGGGCTGCTGCTGACGATTGCCAACGCGCTGTCGCACGACCTGTACTACAAGATGATCGACCCGAACGCACCGACCGCCCGTCGCGTGATGATCTCGAAAATCTTGCTGTTGGTGGTGGCCCTGGCTGCTGCATACACCGCCTACACGGTGTATGTGACCAAGCAGGCTGACATCCTGTTCCTGGTCTCGGCGGCGTTCTCCTTCGCGGCTGCCGGCTTCTTCCCGGCCCTGGTGCTCGGTATCTTCTGGAAGCGGGCCACCGCGGCCGGCGCGGTACTGGGCATGCTGGCCGGCTTTGGCATCACCCTGTACTACATGGCCTCCAACCACGCCTGGATGCGCACCATCTTCGGTGTGACCGACCCGGTCAGCCTGTGGTACGGCATCCTGCCGATCTCGGCGGGCGTGTTCGGTGTACCCCTGGGCTTTGCGGTGATCATCCTGGTCAGCCTGTTCACCCCGGCGCCGAACAAAGAGGTGCAAGAACTGGTCGAGCATGTGCGCTACCCCAGCCTGGCTGGTGATATCGACACCCGCGCGACCTGATAGAGAGGGTCAGGCCGTCTGAACGATGGCCTGCCGTTTCAAACGCCCACTTCGGTGGGCGTTTTTTATGGGTGCAGCAAAAAGCACCGTGCCGAATCGGCGCCCTAGCGCCGGCGCACAAGGCCTACCGGCACCTGGGCCGCATCGTCCCAGGCCGAGCCCGAGAACCAGACGCCGCCATCGAGGTGGTCGCGAAGCATGGGCAAGGCATCCAGGCCCCAAAACAGCTTGTCTCCCACGGCCACCGTGGGCACGCCAAAGACCCCAGCAGCCAGAGCCGATTCGGTGGCGCTTCTGAGCTGTAATTTCACCGCTTCGCTGGCTGGATCGACCGCTGGCTTCAACACATCCACCAAGCGGGCCAGCCGGTCGGCATCAAGCGGATCGCCCCCCTCAGCCCAGACATGCCGAAAAATGGTTTCGCAGACCCAGCGATTGGGCGCTCGCTCGCCGCCACAGGCAAGAGCAAGGCGGAGCAGGGGCAGCGGGTTGAAGGGATGACTAACCGGCATCTGCATGGGCGTGCCCTGAGCCTGCGCCAGCCACGACACATGACGGTAGGTCCATGCCCGCTTGGGCGCAAGCTCAGCCGGGCCGATGGTGCCGTGATGCTGCAGCAGGCTGCCGAAAAGAATCGGCTGGTAGCGCACGGCATGACTGACACCCTGCAAGGCCTGGGGCAAGCGCTCAAAAGCCAGGTAGGCATAGGGCGAGATGAAATCAACATAGAAGGTCAGTTGCGGTACGACCATGAATCAGGCTCCCGGTTGGGGTGCGGCACGCTGGGCAATCGCCTGCCAGACCCGGTGGCGCTGCGGCACCGACAGGCTGCTCCACTGCGCAATTTCGTCGATCGTGCGCAGGCAACCGACGCACAAACCGTTGTCGGGCGCCATGCAGCACACCGACAAACAAGGCGAAGGCGGCTCGGCCTGCGGGTCGCAGGCCACCATGGCTGCTTGCGCCCGCAACAGGGCCATCGCACGGGCCTGCAAGTCCATGCCCTGCGCCGAGACATCATCGAGTCGCGCCTGGGTCAGCAAGGCCAGTTGGGCTGGCGAGGCCGGAAATACCGCATGCGGGTGGCCAGCAGCGGCCCAGATCTGTTCAAAGCGAAACAGGCTCAGGTCGAGCAGCAAGACCGGAGGCTGCACATGCGCCAGCGGGGCCACACCACCAATGGCAAAACCCGTGCGCTGCCTGACAAATTCGGCATCGGCG
>JBILUT010000296.1:0-3079 GCA_044370875.1 Polaromonas sp.
AACCCGCGCCGCCAGCTTGCGCTCGTCCACCCGCTGGTCGCCCGAGGTGACCACCATCACTGCAACCTGATCGGGCTCACGACGAAAGACGATGCTTTTGGCAATCTGGCCGAGCTGTACGCCCAGTGCATCGGCGGCCTCCTGCGCGGTTCGGGCCGATGCATCGAGCATGCGCGGCGCATGTGCGTGGCCACGCTGGGCCAGCGCATCAGCCACCCGGCGCACCGACTCAGGCAGATTCATGCGGCGCGCTTGTTGAGCAGCGCAGTGGCTGCGCGTGAATTGGGCTTGCGCTGCAAGAAGCTGCTGATGAACACGCCCGCGTCTATGAGCTTGTCCAGGTCGATACCCGTCTCGATGCCCATGCCATGGAGCAAATACACCACGTCCTCGGTGGCTACATTGCCGGTCGCCCCCTTGGCATAGGGGCAGCCACCGAGACCGGCCGAAGAGCTGTCGTACTGCCAGATGCCCATCTCCAGGCAAGCCAGTGTGTTGGCCAGGGCCTGGCCGTAGGTGTCGTGAAAATGTCCCGACACATCGGCCAGATCGTAGTGGTGCAGGGCCGCTTCCATGGCGCGCTGCACCTTCGCGGGCGTGCCCATGCCCACGGTATCAGCCACGCCGGCATGCTGCACGCCGATGGCTTTCATCTGGCGGGCCACTTCGCCCACCGACTGCGGCGACACCTCGCCCTGGTAGGGGCAGCCCACCGCCACCGAAATGGCACCGCGCACATAGATGCCCTGGCTGCGCGCCTGCTCGACCACCGGCGCAAAACGCTCAATACTTTCGGCAATCGAGCAATTGATGTTGCGCTGACTGAAGGCCTCGCTCGCAGCGGCAAACACCACGATCTCGTCGGGCCATTGCTCACGTGGGGCCGACAGCGCCGCCTCCAGACCCTTGAGATTGGGGACCAGCACCGAATAACGCACATCAGGGCGCCGCTGTATGCCCGCCATCACCTGAGCGTTGTCCGCCATCTGCGGCACCCACTTGGGGCTGACGAAGCTGGTGACCTCAATCTCCTTGAGGCCCGCATCCTGCAGCCTGTGCACCAGTTCGATCTTGACGGCCGCCGGTACCTGACCCTTTTCGTTTTGCAGCCCGTCGCGGGGGCCGACATCGACCAATTTGACCTTGGAAGGCAGATTCATGGCTCTCTCCGTAACTCAGTGTCAGTATCCTACTTCGGTACGCACCCGTCCGCTCAGACTACGCGGGTCCGCCCCTGTCTCCAAGGCGCCTATCTTGGCAACAATCTGGGCCAGGCTTTCACGGCGCAGGGTTCTCGCCGAGGTGTGCGGCGTGAGGGTGATGCGCGGATGACGCCAGAACGGATGCTCCGGCGGCAGCGGCTCGTGGCGGAACACATCGAGCAAGGCGCCGGCCAGATGGCCGCTGTCGAGCGCAGTCAGCAAATCCTGATCGACGAGATGACCCCCGCGAGCCACATTGATCAGGTAGGCCTGGGCCGGCAGACTCATCAGGGCCTGATGGTCGAGCAGATTCTCGGTCTCGGGGGTCAGGGGCAGCAGGTTGACCAAAATACGACTGCCCTTGAGAAACTCATGCAGTTGCGCAGCCCCGTAAAAGGTCTGTATGCCCTCAAGTTGATGCGCAGTACGGCTCCAGCCACGCAGCGGGTAGTCAAAGGCCCGCAAAGCACCGAGCACGCGCTGCCCGAGCACGCCAAGCCCCATCACGCCCACCGAAAAATCCTCGCGCTTGCGATTGGGCCGCTGCCGCCAATGACCGGCACGGGTGTCAGCCTCGACCGCGTCGAGTTCGCGGTAGAACCGAATCACCGCCTGGCACACATACTCGGCCATCTGCACCGCCATGCCGGCATCGTCCAGGCGAAACAGCGGTACGCCGGCCGGCAATTTGAGTTGGACCAGCGTATCGACCCCTGCCGCCAAATTGAACAGTGCCTTGAGCCGAGTTTGCTCATCGAGCAGCTGCTGGGGCGGCGCCCACACCAGCGCGTAATCAGCCGGCGGCGCGCCGGCCTGCCACAACTGCACCACCGCTTGTGGGAAGGCGTGACGCAGCGCAGCCAGCCAAGGTTCGGGTTCGACGCTGAGATCGTGAAAGACGATACGCATCAAACGCTCAAGCTCAGCAAGGGCGCGCCTTCGGCCACCTGGTCACCCGGGGCATAGAGCAGCTCCGACACCCGGCCATCGGCTGGCGCAGCGATGGTGTGCTCCATCTTCATGGCCTCCATGACCGCCAGCGGCTGGCCCTTGGCCACCTTCTCACCAGGCTTGACCAAAAAATCGATGATCTTGCCGGGCATGGGTGCGCTCAGACGTCCGCCTTCCTGTGCCGCTTCACCGGCGTGGGCCAGCGCATCAATCAGCGCCAGGCGGGTGGCTCCCCGAGGCGTGAAGACATGCGCCTGCTCGCCCTGCCAGTACAGGCGGGTGCGCACCAACTCCCCCTGCCAGCCGATCACCAGATCGTCAGTGCGCGCCTGCACCGCCAGGGGCTGTGCAGGCGCATCCCCCAGAGCCAGCAGCAGGGTGTTGTCACGCCCATAGGTCAGCGTAGCCTGCAAGGCCTGCCCGGCGTGATCAAGCTCAAAGCGCCGCTGCGTCAACCCATGGGAGCGCCAGCCATCACGGGCGCTAAACGGGTCGTCTCCGGCAAGCTGCTGCTCGGCGTGCACCACATGCGCGACAAGAGCGGCCACCGCCAGCGCGGGGGCCACCGGCTGCTGCTGGAACAGCCGGTCTGCTTCACGGCTGATCAGGGCGGTGTCAAGCTGCGCCTGGGCGAACGATGGCGTGGCCAAAACGTGGCGCAGGAACTGCACATTGGTGTTCAGGCCAACGATGTGCAGTTCGGCCAGGGCTGCATCCAGCCGGGCCAGCGCCTGCTCGCGCGTATCGCCATGCACGATCAGCTTGGCAATCATCGAGTCATAGAACGGGCTGATCGCATCGCCCGGTCGCACTCCATCGTCTATGCGTACATCGCTGACGCTAAAACTGGTGCAGCTGGGCTTGTTGTAGACCGATAGCGTGCCGGTAGCCGGCAAAAAGTTGTTGTCGGGGGTTTCGGCGCAGAT
>JBILUT010000257.1:0-3395 GCA_044370875.1 Polaromonas sp.
AGGCTACAAGGTCGTCACCATGGAATATGCCGCTGACAAGGCTGATATCTTCGTCTCGGCCACCGGCAACAAGAACGTCATCACTTACGCGCACATGGCTGCCATGAAGGACCAGGCCATCGTTTGCAACATCGGACACTTTGACAACGAAATCGATGTGGCCTCCTTGGAAAAGTGCCAATGGGAAGAGATCAAGCCGCAGGTCGACCACGTCATCTTCCCCGATGGCAAACGCATCATCCTGCTGGCCAAGGGCCGTCTCGTCAATCTCGGTTGTGGGACGGGGCATCCCAGCTTTGTGATGTCCTCGAGTTTTGCCAACCAAACCATTGCGCAGATCGAGCTCTTCACCAAAAAAGAAAATTACCGGGTGGGTGAGGTCTATGTGTTGCCCAAGCATCTCGATGAGAAGGTGGCCCGGCTGCATCTCAAGAAGGTGGGCGCGATGCTGACCGAGCTCAGCGATGAGCAGGCGGCCTACATCGGCGTCAAAAAGGAAGGCCCTTACAAGGCCGACACCTACCGCTATTGATTCGGAGGGGCACCTTGCCTCTCGGGAGCCGGGCTGGGGCGGCCGTGTCGCCTCAGGTGCGCCCTCCCCGCTGAGGCAGGCGATACCCATGCGTGCCGATCTTCTTCTTGTCGAACGCGGCCATGCCGCCTCGCGCTCGCAGGCGCATCGCCTGATTGCGGCAGGCGTGCGTTGGCGCGAGGCCGATCGGCCCTGGAAATTGATCGCCAAAAACGGTGATGAACTGCCGCCCGAGGCCGAGCTCGAGTTTGGCGATACCGCCGAGGCCCGTTACCTCTCGCGTGGTGGTCTCAAGCTTGAGGGGGCGTTGACGGATACCGCATTGAACGTGGCCGGCTGGTTTTGCCTGGACCTGGGTCAATCGACGGGTGGCTTTACAGACTGCCTGCTGCAGCGCGGTGCGGCTCGTGTGGTCGGTATTGATGTCGGGCAAGGTCAACTCCATCCGAAGCTGCGCCTCGATACCCGCGTGGTCTGCATTGAGAGCGTCAATGCCCGCTCACTCACGCCTGAAGAGTTCTGGGCGCATCATGACCGGGCTTCCGGCCAGCCAGCGGATGAGCCGCACCCGCTCTTCGATTTGCTGGTGGCCGATGTGTCCTTTATCTCGCTCACCTTGCTGCTGCCGGCCATGGTTGAACTGCTCAGGCAGGGTGGGCATGCCCTGATGTTGGTCAAACCGCAGTTCGAACTGCAGCCGGGGCAGGTGGGTAAGGGTGGCATCGTCAAGGATGCATCTTTGTTCGCCGATGTGGAAAAACGATTGCGTGACTGCTGCGCCGAGTTGGGCTTGCAAGTGCAAGCCTGGTTTGATTCCCCGATCGAGGGCGGCGACGGCAATCGTGAGTTCTTCATCCATGCCCTGCGGGTGGGCCAAGCGCCCGACCGTGCGCCTGCAGAGAATGTGTCGCGCTCCCCTGCAAGCCGGCGAACGCCTCGCACCCGGCGGCGCCAGCCTGACGAACACGAGCAGCGAGCTGCCCATGAGGGCCAGCCCGGTCCGGCGCGTCGCAAGCGCAAGCCCTGAGCCCTGAATGAAAAGTAACGCCATGACGTCTGTGCCCTTGAGTTTCGAGTTTTTCCCGCCCAAGACCCCTGAAGGGGTGATCAAGCTGCGCGCCGTGCGTCAGCAGCTTTACCGGTATCAGCCCCAGTTTTGTTCGGTCACTTTCGGAGCCGGTGGCTCGACCCAGGAAGGTACGTTCTCCACCGTGGGCGAGATTCTTGCCGACGGTGTTGAGGCGGCCTCGCATTTTTCTTGCGTGGGCGCCACCCGTGAGCGAGTGCGTGAGCAACTGGCGCAACTGCGGGCCATGGGCGTCAAGCGTTTGGTGGCCTTGCGCGGCGATCTGCCCAGCGGCTACGGCGCAGGCGGGGAGTTTCAGTACGCCAGCGATCTGGTGGCCTTCATTCGCGCTGAGACCGGCTCGGCTTTTCATGTCGAGGTCGCTGCCTACCCTGAGGTGCATCCCCAGGCCCGTTCGCCCGAGGCTGATTTGCAGGCTTTCGCGGCCAAGGTTCGTGCCGGTGCGGATTCGGCCATCACGCAGTATTTCTTTAACAGCGATGCCTACTTCCGTTTTGTAGACGATGCGCTCGCCTTGGGCGTCGATGTTCCGGTGGTGCCGGGCATCATGCCGATCACGGGCTCGGCGCAATTGCTGCGGTTTTCCGATGCTTGCGGCGCTGAAGTGCCGCGTTGGATTCGGTTGCGGCTGCAGTCCTTTGGTGACGACAGCGCCTCGATCAAGGCTTTTGGACTCGATGTCGTGACGGATCTGTGCGACCAGTTGTGTACCGCCGGCGTGCCCGGTCTGCACTTCTACACCATGAACCAATCGCAAGCAGTCGGCCAGATCATTGATCGCCTGCAGTCCCGCTGAGGCGTCCGGCGACAGACCGGCGCACGGCCTGACAGCAGGCCCCGGCGTCTGGGCAGCCCCATGTGGCCGCCCAGGCAATCGGCCTGGTTTTGCCTCTGAGTGGCGCTGTCGCTAACGGCTGACCCGCTAAAGGTCACCACGCGCAAGGCCCGGGCGGACATCAATCGCCGCGCGCCAGGCCAAAGCTTGCGTTGCGATCTTGTCCTAGCCAGTCCACCAACAGGGGCAGTGCCGTTTTGAGCTCATCGTGCAGCGTGTACGGCGGGTTGATGACAAACATACCGCTGGCCGGCAGCCCTGGCCGTATCACTTCGCCTTCGGCGGTCGTGTGCAGCTTGCTCCCCTTGACGGTCAGCGTCGCATCGAGCCACGGGCGGCCAGCGCGATTGGCCAGCGTCCTGAGTTTTTTGGGCAGTTCGTGGGCCTCGGGTCGCGGGATGATCGGGTACCAGAGGGCATAGCAGCCAGTCGGAAAGCGTTTGACCGACTCGGCCAGGCAGGTATGGACGCGCGCATAGTCGGTCTTCATCTCATAGCTGGGGTCGCAAAACACCAGAGCGCGTCGAGACGGCGGTGGCAGCAGGGGGCGCAGGGCCTCAAATCCGTCTTGCAGGGCGCAGGACACACTGCGCCCAAGCTCAAGCTGCTCAACATGGCCCGACAGGGCCCGAAAGTCGGTCGGGTGCAGTTCAAACAGTTTGAGCTTGTGACGCCCTTGCATGAATTGCGCGGCGATGTAGGGCGAGCCGGGGTAGACCCGCAGCCCGTGGGGATCGCCCGACTGCGCAAACGCGGGGTTGAGGCTCGCCAGCAGGTCCCGGTAGCGCTGGATCGGCAGGGCCAGCTCGCCAGGGCTTTGGCGCAGAACCTGGGCCAGCCGCAAAATGCCCTCGCCGGCCTCTCCGCTGGTCTGGCTGTGGTCGCCGTCCAACCGATACAGCCCGGCCCCGGCGTGGGTGTCGATCACCGTCAGCGCCGTA
>JBILUT010000258.1:0-3394 GCA_044370875.1 Polaromonas sp.
TGTGGTTCGGCATCTTTATTGTGGTGATGTGTGAAATTGCCCTCATCACACCACCCGTGGGGATGAATCTATTTGTCGTTCAGGGGCTGCGCAAGGACGGCGGGAGCTTTCGGGATGTGGTCACGGGCAGCCTGCCTTATGTGTTCATCATGCTGGGATTTACGGCACTGCTGATCGTCTGGCCTGAGATCGTGACCTGGCTGCCCGAAACCGCCAGCGCCCCATGATTGTGAATGCGCTTGCATCAACCGCCGAATCAAGGCGGATTTTGGTGATCAACCCAAATACCAATCCCCTGGTGACAGCACGCGTGCGCGCCATGGCCGATCGCTGTGAAGACTCAGACGCAACTTTCGAGGTGATCAATCCGGGTTTTGGACCTTTTTCCATCGAGAGCGAGTCCGACAAACGGCAGGCAGAAGTCGAGGTGCTCAAGCTCATGGGGGACCGCGCCTCTTTGGGCTACGACGCTTACGTGCTGGCCTGCTTTGACGATCTGGCCTTAGAACCGGCTCGACAGATGGTTGCAGCACCGGTCATCGGCTGTTGTCAGGCGGGCATCGAGGCCGCGCGCGCCGTCTCGCCAGCCCTGGCAATCGTCACGACTGTGGCGGCCGCGGTACCCGGGATCCATCTGATGATGAAGCGCTACGGTGCCGGCGATCAGGCGATCGTGCGCGCTGCAGGCATCGGTGTCGATGATGCGGCGCGCTCGCAACCGCAGGCTCAGTTGCGGTTGATGCAGACCATCGAGCGGGCGGTTGACGAAGATGGCGCTCAGGTCATCCTGCTGGCCTCTGCCGGTCTGACAGGGCAGGCCGAGCGCATCAGCGCTGAGGCTGCCGTACCAGTGATCGACGCCGTTGAGGCCGCCCTGCGCCAGGCCGTGCGCGTCTGTGGTCAGCCAGGTTTGCCGGTACCGAATATGAGTGCCTGAGCCATGAGGCGGGCAGGCGGCATACGCCATCGGGTTAGTTGATGGAATCCATTGCGACCCAACCCTGTACTTTGAATCGTCGTGTCCTAGTTCTGAGGACAGCGCAAAAACCGTCGTTGTCCCACCTTTAAAAATTAGACGAGCTCAAGGCGTGAGGTCTAACCAGCCCAAGCGCTGTACCGTCCAAAAAAGGCCCAGCACCACGATGGTGGCAGAACCCCCTGCCACCAGGATCCAGCGGTAGAACAAAGTGCGGCGCATCATCCAGGCCAAAGGCAAAAACAGGCCGACGATGGCCAGCTGCCCCAGCTCCACGCCCAGGTTAAAACCACCCAACGCAGCAAACAGCGCACGGGCCGGCAAGCCCAGATCAAGCAGCACGCTGGCAAAGCCAAAGCCGTGAACCAGACCAAAGACAAACGCCAGGCGCCAACGCTTGAGCGCGCTGAACCCAAGCAGATTGTTCAGAGCCGCCAGCACAACCGACAGGGCGATGGCCGGCTCGACCACATCCGCGGGGGGCGAAAGCCAGCCCGTGATGGTCAACCCCAAAGTGATGGAATGGGCCACCGTAAAGGCCGTGACGACGGCCAGAACATCCAGCACCACGGGCCTGAACCTGGGGGAGGCTTGCCAGTCAACGACCCTTCGCCGGGACGGCTGCAGAGGGGCCAACAGCAAAAGACTGAGCAAAAAAACGATGTGATCAATACCGATCCAGATATGCCAGACGCCCTCAATGAGATAGCGTCCCAAGACCTTTAAAGGCCTGCTGTCGGCGGCACTGACCTGGGCCTGCGGCCGCTCGGGACTGAGCAGAGAACTGCTTTGGTAATCGGGAAAGTCCACCTTGAGCAAACCCCGATGAAGGTTGTCCTGCGCAAACAACAAGTCATAGCGCAGGGTCAAGGTGGACTGGTCAACCGGGGCCTGGATGCCCGGACAAATGGGCATCCACAGGGCGCTCAAATACATACCGTCCGCATGCTCGCTGGCTTGAAGATCAACATCGCCCAAGCTGCAACTTTGACCTGAAGCACTCAAGCCTATGCCTTGGGACAGCCAGGCACTGAGCTCGGCGCTGCGCGAACGAGTCTCCCCCCAAGTGACCTGACCATCACGGTTGCTATCCAGATCAAAGACCAGATCCAGATCACGCAAGTGGACGTCTGCTCGCAGCGTCAGTTGCCCAGAGGGCATGCTGAGCACGAGATAGCTGTTGCTGCTGGAATGGGCCCCTGCGGCCCCAGCGTACAGCAGGCCCAGGAGCATCAACGACGCCAGGGCCATGCTTCGGCCATGTTGAAGAACGCCCCGAAAAAACCCGCTCATCATCGACGTCCTGCCCAACTGGGGTGTGCCTTCAGTTGCTGCATGAGGGTGGCCAGTTGCGGATCGGTGTAGCCCGTCTTTTCGGCCCACTCGATCACGGGCTCGGCGGCGCGGGCCTGCCCAAGGGCCAACGCAGCCTGCACAAACAAAATCGCATCGGGGGGCTCCTTTTGCAGCCGCCAGTTTTCGATGGAGAGTGCCAGACCCGTCGCGATGTCCTGACCATAGGCGATCTGGTAAATCAGTTTGGGACGCTCAATCAGCGACTCCTGCCGCAGCGCTTGCGACTTCAGACGTGCATCCATTTGTCTGGCTAAGCGAGCCTCGTCCCCATCTTTGAGCACTCGACTCGCCAGCAAGGCTTGCATTAACAAAGCATCGGTCAAACTCCCCATGTCCGACTGGTTCATCGCCACGCTTTTTGCCAAGAGGGGTCGGCCTTGCTGATTAAGCAGCTCGGCCAAGGACAGCCTGATCAGGTGCGACTGGCCACTGGCCTTCAGGCGCTCTTCCCATACAGCCACGGCCTGGTCAGGCTGCCCGGCCACGCGGTGAGCTTCGCCCAGATGAAAACTAAGCCAGTCTTGCGAGGAAGCATCTTGGTTACTTGCAGATCGAATCGCCTGCCTCAACATCTTGATGGCCGCAAGGGGCTGCCCGGTTCGATACGCCAATATGGCGCGATAGACATCGGCCTCAGCGGAGCCGAACAGTCCGGCCATCTCTTCCGCGTCTCGACGAGCGCCCGCCATATCGGCCTTCAGCAAGCGAAGGGCAAATCGCCAAGACCAAAACTCGGTACGTCGGGGCTCAAGGGCAATGGCGCGCTCCAAGTCTTTCAAGCCCGCGTCGAAATCGTGAAAGCCCTGCTTGACCAGCCCGCGTAAAAAATGACCCTCAGCGGGCAGGTCCGTGGCCTGCCACCAGGGAGCCAGCGCCGCCCTGGCCGAGCCGAACCATCTGAGATCGCCTTCCCGCAGGCCCAGGTTGAACACCGCGCGCGCATAGGCCAGGGCAACATCCAAGTCTTGGGGCTGTGCCCGCCAGGCTCGGTCAAGCGTACGAAGGGATGCGTGACGGCCGCCCGCGAGCGCCGAGGAATGTAGAAGGACCGCCGAGTCAGAA
>JBILUT010000259.1:0-3392 GCA_044370875.1 Polaromonas sp.
GGGTGAATCGGGCTGCGGCAAGAGCACCGTGGCCCGCCTGCTGGTGGGGCTGTACCAGCCCACGCGCGGCACGATGCAATTTGACGGACAAGACGCTCACGCCGCGTACCGGTCGGCCGATGCCCGGGCGATTCGCCAGCGCATTCAGATGATCTTTCAGGACCCCTATGCCAGTCTGAACCCGCGCTGGACGGTACAGGCCATCATTGGAGAGCCCCTGCAAGAACACGGCCTGATCAAGGACGAGGCGGGTCTGAAAGACCGAGTGGCCGAACTGCTGCGATCGGTGGGCCTGTCCGCGCAGGACATGGGCAAGTACCCCCACCAGTTCTCAGGCGGACAACGTCAGCGTATTTCGATTGCCCGCGCCTTGGCGACCGCGCCCGAATTTCTGGTGTGCGACGAGCCCACATCGGCCCTTGATGTGAGCGTGCAGGCGCAGGTGCTCAACATCATGAAGGACCTGCAGCGCAGCCGTGGCCTGACCTATCTCTTCATATCGCACAACTTGGCGGTGGTTCGCCATGTCA
Organism: Polaromonas sp.; assembly: GCA_044370875.1. Lineage (GTDB taxonomy): Bacteria > Pseudomonadota > Gammaproteobacteria > Burkholderiales > Burkholderiaceae_C > Polaromonas. Next base: position 531 of record JBILUT010000259.1, read on the forward strand.
GCGATCAGGTGGGCGTCATGTACCTGGGCCGCTTGGTTGAGCTGGCCGACAAGCACACCCTGTTCAGCCAGCCCAGGCATCCTTACACGCGGATGCTGCTCGAGGCCATCCCCAAAATGCACCAGACCGGTCAGTCACGCACACCCGTGCAGGGCGAGGTGCCCAACCCGCTCAACCCGCCCAGTGGTTGCAGCTTTCACCCGCGCTGCCCGCAAGCTGACGAGCGCTGCAAAACCGAGCGCCCCGCCCTGCGGCAGTTTCAGGGCATACAAATCGCCTGCCATCAGGCTTAAGCAGGCGGGTGCTTGTGGCCCTGCGCCACATTCACCGGAAATACCGGCCTCCCCTGCATGCCGACGAGACACGGGAGTCTTGGGGTGCCCACGGAAAGAGACGCGCGATCACCCTGCCTGCCAGGCAGTCTTGAGCCTGGTGTATTCGTGCAGATAGCGGCCTACTACCGCGTCACTTAAATCGGCAGACTCCTGAATCAGTGCCATTGGGTCATCAAACGCACCGGGGTCGCACCCCTCCAGCAACAGGATCCAACGAGCCGGAGCCAGCAGGTCCGTGCGCCCCTTGCTCTCTGCGGTGGGTCGACCCGAGGTACCGTCATCAGCGCTCAAGAGATGAGCGCCGCTGATGCGTGGCATCTGCGCAGCGGCCCCAAGCGCCGCGGTCAGGCGTGGGACTACATCAGCTGTATTTTTTTCGGGAATATCGAAGCGCACGCTCAATAATGTCCCGCCCGAGCCCACGCCGTGGCTGGCCACCACACGGGTGAGAGATCGAGTGGTTGCCTGGAAGTGTGCGGTGGTCGCGCGCGTCCAGGGCGTGGGATCGTTCAAACGAGCGAGGTAATCATTTCCCTGAATGACCTGGAAAGTCAGCGTTTCATAAAGCGTGAAAAATTCCGGCTGGGTCGCTGGGTCTGCGGCACGATAGCGACGCCCACGAAGAAAGCCGGGTATGCCGACACGCTCAGGCATGTGCTCGTGAAGATGCCACGCATAAAAATCTGCACGGCCCGGCTCGGCAATGTCGTTCCAAATGGCAACTGCCCCCTCACCTGCAAGCATCACTGTCCTCCTTGGAATTGATCGATGCAGCCTCGCGCAGATTGAGCGCGACTTCACCGATCCCTTCGAAAACGCAGCGCAACCGCTCTCCTGGCTGCGGACGATAGACACCCGTATGCGACCCTGCCAGGACGAAAGTCCCCGGCGCAATGGACTGACCACGCTCGGCCAAGTGGTTGGCGAGTAGGGCAACCGCGAGCAGCGGGTCGCCAAAAGGGTTACTAGCCTGCTTAACGGTGATCGGCGCAGCATCGTTCCAAAGCGCGACGTGCAAATTGGCGAGATCCTGCGTCTTCCAGGTCGCGCAAGGCGCACCGAGCACCACGCCGCCATGGCCAAGACAGTCAGCCACAAGGTGCTGGCGAGGCGAGGTGAACTTGCCTGGCAGACGGCTGCACAGAAGCTCGAAGGCAGGCATGACGGTACCGACGGCCCCCATCACATCGTCACGAGTGCATCCCCCCATCGGTAAAGGACGCTCTATAAGCAATGCCAGCTCGCATTCAAGGCCGTCGCGCAGCACAGCCGCGTCTAAGAGGTCGGATGCAGAGTCGATGCAGCCCGTGTCAAAAAGAGGCGCTGAGATCACGTCTGCGGACGGAGGGGCCGCAACTTTCCAGCCCACGACCTTGGCGCCGAGTTCCATCCGGACGCTCTCCTGGAGACCATAAGCCTGGCTGAAGTCCATCAGAGGATCGAGCCATTGAGGTGCCACGAGTCCATGGGTCCGACGCGCCACTGCGAACGCATGAACCATATTCTTTGGATCATTCATACAGCGAACCTGCCCGGGTCAACGGAGCAACGCTCTTGGCAGGCGACCGACACACCGATCCGGCTGCTTGGGAACATCGAGATCGAGGGTCGACGGGACATCCGAGTCTGTGGGCAGTGGCTCGGGGCGCACTCAATAACGACCATAAATGACACACAACTCAATATTGAGGAACGATGTTCTAATGTGTCACAGTGAATAGGGCCTCAAAAACGGGGAATACCCTAGCTACCCGTCGAGAATAGCCACTCATTCAGAACGATGTTCTCTTATATGAATTTGTTAGTACTGCTGGCTATTCCGGGCGCACCACGGAAACGAGGTCGTTGATCCCGTGGAAGCCATTCTGGGTGCTCCGGCCATGCCCGGCTGCCTATCGCAGGCCCCGGACTCGGAGGGTCACTTCAAGAGAGGGGCCAGGGTTGACTGCGGACAAACTCGAAGCATCAGCCCCTCTAGCTATTGGCCGCTCTTGCAGAGGCAAAACCCATCGTTGCCTCCATGACTTTGCGACTAGGCCAAAGATCGGCGATTTCGGTAGCTGTTGCTTGGACGTCAGGCGCAATTTCAAGGATGCGCTCTTGGGCTAACCGTGAGACAGGACCAGCGACGCTGACGGTGCCAATCGCACGTCCGGTTTGAGGATCAATGATGGCAACGCCTATTGCACAGGTGCCAGGCTCACTCTCCTCGATCGACGTTCCATAGCCGCGTTGACGCGTCCGGGCAAGTTCGGCACGAAGGCTGGCTTCGTCTCGAACGATCGGTCGACCGAAACGGGCGGGAACCACAAAGCCACGCGCTTTTACCAAAGCGACCGCCCTTTCCTCGTCCATCGTCGCAAGCCAGGCTTTGCCAGTGGATGTGGCGTGAAGCACCACGGCCTGCCCCATGTCCGGGTCATAACGCAGGCCAGACAGCGCACCCTGCGCCTTTGCAATCCAAATGAGCGCATCATCTTGGACAAGTGCGAGCCGCGCCAGCTCCCCGGTGCGAGCGGCCAGCCTG
>JBILUT010000260.1:0-3388 GCA_044370875.1 Polaromonas sp.
GAAAATGCCGGTGACGATCTGGATCACCAGCACCAGCAAAGACAGCGATCCGAAGATGTACCAAACGTTGAGGTTCTTGGGGGCGTAATAGCCGCTCAAGTGCTCCTGAAACATCTTCGATGCCGGGAACCGGTTGTCGACCCAGTTCAGGAGCTTGGCGCCCACCGGGGCGTCGGGGGAAATTTCTTTGAGTTCTGCCATTTTGGTGTTCCTGCTCAATTCGAAGCGCGAACGCAACGCGGTGCGGGCGGGTCTTAGGCTTTCTTGTCTTCGCCGATCAGCAGCTTGGTCTCCGACAGATAGACGTGCGGCGGCACCTCCAGGTTGTCAGGGGCTGGCTTGTTCTTGAAAACCCGACCCGCCATGTCAAAGGTGGAGCCGTGGCAAGGGCAGAGAAAGCCACCCGTCCAGTCATCGGGCAGCGAGGGCTGGGCACCGGCCTGAAACTTATCAACCGGGGAGCAGCCCAAATGGGAACAAATGCCCACGGCCACCAACACTTCAGGCTTGATCGAACGGTGCGGGTTGCGAGCGTAAGCGGGCGTGAGTTCAGCCGGGTTACGCTCTGACTTCGGATCGGCCAACTGGGCTTCGGTCTTTTTCAAGGTCTCCAGCTGTTCCGGGGTGCGGCGGATGATCCACACCGGCTTGCCGCGCCACTCCACCGTGAGTTTTTCGCCGGGCCGCAGGGCAGAGATATCCACCTCAACCGCAGCGCCGGCAGCCTTGGCGCGCTCAGAGGGCTGAAAGGTGCTGACAAAAGGCACCGCCACTGCGGCTGCTCCGGCCCCGCCCACAGCGGCTGTCGTGAGGATCCAGTTTCTCTTGGACGGATCGAGGGGCCCTGATTCGGGCGCCGCGCCGGCTTGGCTGCTTGGGGTCATGGACATCTTTAAGATCTCGCGCAAAAAGACAGATCAGGGTCAACCCGGCATTGTAGCGGAGGCCGATCGGCCCTTTGGTCCAGCTATCACCCGCAGAGCCTGCGGAAATCAGCCGGCCGAGGCCAAGCGGGTCTCAGAGGGCGCTGCGCTCGCTCCACTGTCGGGCTAACCTCAGGGCCGCCAGCCAGCTGGAAGGGTCTGCACGGCCGCTGCCGGCCAGATCGAAGGCCGTGCCGTGGTCGGGGCTGGTGCGCACCATCGGCAACCCGAGGGTGACGTTAACCCCATGAGCCAGGCCGAGATACTTCACCGGAATCAGCCCCTGGTCGTGGTACATCGCCACCACCGCATCGAAAGCGCCTTCGCGGGCCCGCATAAAAACGGTGTCCGGAGGATGGGGGCCACTGGCCTCGATGCCCGCCTGGCGCGCTTGTTCCACCGCCGGAGCGATGACCTCGATCTCTTCGCGCCCGAACAAGCCGCCCTCACCGGCATGCGGATTGAGTCCAGCGACTGCCAGCCTCGGCGGTCGACCGAGATGCGGCAGCATCGAGTGGTGCGCGATCTTGATGGTGGCCAACACCCTCTCAGGCGTCACCAGATCGAGCGCTTGACGCAGCGATACATGGATGCTCACCAGGACGGTGCGTAGTTGCGGGCTGACGAGCATCATGCGAACCGGCAGCTCTTGCGTGGCGCAGCCCAGGTGCCGGGCGGCCTCATGCTGCAGCAATTCGGTGTGGCCGGGGTAGGCCGACCAGGGGGGGCCGGCTGCCGCCAAGGCCTCTTTGTGCAAAGGGGCGGTGACCAGCGCTCCAGCGCGGCCCTCCAGCACGGCCTGAGCCGCCGCTGAAACGCACTGCGCGGCGGCACGACCTGCCTCTGCCTGAACCTGCCCCCAGGCCGGCAAGCCGACAAGGTCGCAAGCCTGAAGCACGCCCAGGCAGCGGGGCGGTAATCGGCCGACCTCATCTAAATCAGTCACCTCGGCCAGCACCAAAGGCAGCGTGTCGAGCCCCGGCAGGGCCTGGGCGCGACGCATCACAGCCATGTCCCCGTAAACCACACAGCCGCGGGCCTCCAGCGGTGCCTGTCCCAGCCCCTTGAGGATGATCTCCGGTCCGATGCCAGCGGCATCGCCCATGCTCAAAACCAGGGGCTTCATGCCGGGTTGTCGATATCGATGAACGTGTGCGACAGGCCAAACTCGGCTGCTACGAAGGCAGCCACAGCAGGCGCGCCATAACGCTCTGAAGCATGATGCCCGCAGGCAATGAAGCTGACCCCGGTTTCACGGGCCAGATGTGCCTGGGGCTCAGAAATTTCCCCAGTGATGTAAACCTGCGCCCCGGCAGCAATGGCCGATTCGAAATAGCCCTGGGCCCCGCCGGTGCACCAGGCGATGCGAGCCATCGGCCCGCCCCGCCCCGCCACCAGGGTCACCGGCCGGCCGAGGGCCGATTCAATCCGCCGAGCCAAGTCCTGCGGCGAAGCCACCACGCCTGCGAGGCAGTGCCCCAGAAAGCCCAGCCCGTTCTCGCCAAAACGCCCGGCCGCACCTTCCAGCGCCTGCAGCCCCAGCTGGCGTGCGAGCTGCGCGTTATTGCCGAGTTCGGGGTGGGCGTCAAGCGGGAGGTGGTAAGCAAACAAATTGATGTCATGGGCCAGCAGCAGAGCCAGCCGCTGACGCATCCAGCCGGTGACGCGGCCATCCTGCCCGCGCCAGAACAGGCCGTGGTGAACGAAGAGCGCATCGGCGCCCTGCTGCACCGCTGCCTCGATCAGGGCCAGGCTGGCCGTCACGCCCGACACAATACGGCCGATCTTGGCCCGGCCCTCGACCTGCAAGCCATTCGGACCGTAATCCCGGAATCGTCCAGGCTCTAGCAACTGATCAAAACGATCGAGCAGGACCTGACGATCAACCACAGCTGCGGAGCGCGAGGACTCATTAACACTCATGCCTCGATTATCTCGCCCCGGCAGTCCCGCTCGCCGGGGACAATCTGATTGAAAATCGGATTTTGGTCGCCATCTCAAACGCGTCCAGCCTGCCCAAACCGCTATGCGAAAGTACTGGCTCCTTTTCTCCCAGACCGTGACCGTCTTGCTAGCGGCGTACTTCGTCGTTGCCACGCTCAAGCCGCAATGGCTCGGGCCAAAGGGCGGCCTCGGGGGCGCGGTGGCTGTGCTTCAGGCTCCACCCGGCAGCACCCGGGCGGGCGCTGCGGGCAGCTTCAGCGCCGCCGCCCGCAACGCATCGGCAGCCGTGGTCAGCATCACCGCCAGCAAACAGGGCGCCAAGCAGGCACAACTGGCTGATCCCTGGTTTCGCTTCTTCTTTGGCGATCAGGATCCCGCCGAGCCACAGCAGGGACTGGGCAGCGGGGTGATCGTCAGCCCCAACGGTTACATCCTCACCAATCACCATGTGATCGAGGGCGCCGACAACATCGAGGTGACCCTCAACGATCAGCGCAAAGCGCGTGCACGCCTGGTTGGCA
>JBILUT010000261.1:0-3387 GCA_044370875.1 Polaromonas sp.
GGCCAGCGAGCAAGCGGGTATCTTGGCCACGGATCTGCATGCGGACGGCCGTCACCGGGACATTCTCTGTGTGCCTGGTCATGTTGCCGGCGGGGCCGTGACCGGCCATCCCCTGCTGCGGATGGACGGACAGGCTGTCTTCAAGCTGGCTGTTGGCGTGCTGGAAGAGACAGCGCGCACGAGCTTGGCCCGCGCCGGCCTGGGGGAGGGCGACATTGACTGGCTGATCCCTCACCAGGCCAATATCCGGATCATGCAAAGCACCGCCCGCAAGCTCAAGCTGCCAGCCAGCAAGGTGGTGGTCACGGTCGATCAGCATGGCAATACCTCCGCGGCGTCCATTCCTCTGGCCCTTGATGTGGCGGTGCGTGATGGTCGCATCCAGCGCGGTCAGGTCGTGTTGCTCGAAGGCGTGGGTGGCGGCTTCACTTGGGGGTCGGTGCTGCTGAGGTATTGAAGACGGGGGTTCGGGCCTGGCGTATGGTGCGACCCGGCCGCGCAAGTCATAGAGACAAGCATGAAGACATTTGCATTTGTTTTTCCGGGACAGGGCTCACAGTCGGTGGGCATGCTCGATGCCTGGGGCGATCATCCGGCCGTGACTGAGACCCTCGAGGAGGCGTCCGAGGCGCTGGGTGAAGACATGGGCCGCCTCATCCGTGAGGGACCCAAAGAGGCCTTGGCCCTCACCACCAACACCCAGCCGGTCATGCTGGTGGCCGGTGTGGCTGCTTACCGCGCCTGGCTGGCGGAAGGCGGCGCGCCGCCGGCGGTGGTGGCCGGGCATTCGCTCGGCGAATACAGTGCGCTGGTGGCCGCTGGTGTGATGACGCTGGCTCAGGCTGCGCCGCTGGTGCGCTTGCGGGCAGCGGCGATGCAGGAGGCGGTGCCGGTGGGCGTGGGCGCCATGGCGGCCATCCTTGGCCTGGACCCGGTCAAAGTGGTGGAGGGTTGCGAGCAGACCCGTGCAGCGTTTGGCGCTGGCTCCTCTGAGGTGGTCGAGGCGGTCAACTTCAACGACCCGGCCCAGACCGTCATTGCGGGCACCAAGGCGGGTGTCGAGAAGGCCTGCGAAGTGCTCAAGGGCTTGGGTGCCAAGCGTGCCTTGCCGCTGCCGGTGTCGGCGCCCTTTCATTCCAGCCTGATGAAGCCAGCCGCTGAAACCTTGCGGCGCAAGCTGGCGACCCTGGTTCTCGCCGCGCCGCAGATCCCGGTCATCAACAACATCGATGTGGCGGTTCAGACCGATAGCGCGCGCATCTGTGATGCGCTTTATCGGCAGGCTTTCGGCCCGGTGCGCTGGGTCGAGTGCGTCCAGGCGATTCGTGCCCGGGGCATCGACACGGTGGTTGAATGCGGGCCGGGCAAGGTACTGGCCGGCATGGTCAAACGCATTGACGCGCAGCTGCAGGGCCTGACGCTGTTCGATCCGGCCTCGCTGACCGAAGTCCAGGGAGCTCTCGCATGACCGACAAACAGCCTCAAATTGCCTTGGTGACGGGTGCCTCGCGGGGCATTGGCGCTGCCATTGCCCTGCAGTTGGCCCAGGATGGCTTTCGGGTGATTGGCACGGCCACCACCGACGAAGGGGCGGCCCGCATTGCCCAGGCCCTGGCCGCTTATCCGGGCAGTTCCGGCGTCAAGCTCGATGTGAACGACGCCCCCGCCGCCGAGGCCCTGATTGACGCTCTGGTCAAGACCCATGGCGGACTGCATGTGCTGGTCAACAACGCTGGCATCACGCGCGATCAGCTGGCCATGCGCATGAAAGATGACGATTGGGACGCTGTTCTCGATACCAACCTCAAGGCGGTGTTCCGGCTCAGCCGGGCGGTGATCCGCCCCATGATGAAGCAGCGCCAGGGTCGCATCATCAGCATCACCAGTGTGGTGGGCGCCTCGGGCAACCCCGGGCAGGCCAACTATGCGGCGGCCAAAGCTGGCGTGGCCGGCATGACCCGGGCCCTGGCCCGGGAGCTGGGCAGCCGCGGCATCACGGTCAACTGCGTGGCTCCGGGCTTCATCGAAACCGACATGACCGCTGCCTTGCCTGAAGACCAGCACAAGGCACTGCTGGGCCAGATTGCGCTGGGGCATCTGGGCCGGCCGCAAGACATTGCCCACGCGGTGTCCTGGCTGGCCGGTGACCGGGCGGCCTATGTGACCGGTCAGGAAATTCATGTCAACGGTGGCATGTACATGTAAATCAGGCGGCCCCGGCGTTTCCCCCGTTTGGGGCCGCAAGGGCTAAAATCACTTTTCTTTCACAACCCTACGAGGGATTTATGAGCGATATAGAAGCACGTGTCAAAAAGATCATTGCCGAACAGCTTGGCGTTGAAGAGAGCCAGGTCACCGGTGAGAAGGCCTTTGTGGCCGACCTCGGCGCTGATTCGCTTGACACCGTGGAACTGGTGATGGCGCTGGAAGACGAGTTCGGCATTGAGATCCCGGACGAGGACGCCGAGAAGATCACGACCGTTCAAAACGCGATCGACTACGCCACTTCTCACCAGAAGGCCTGAGCGCCCCGTTCTCCCTCAGCCCGTGCGCGGCCTTAAGGTCTCGCCCGGGCTTTCTTTCAGGATTCGCGCATGAGCCGTCGTCGCGTCGTCGTCACAGGTTTGGGTTGCATCAGCCCGGTGGGTAACACCGTCTCAGACGCCTGGGCGTCTTTACTCGCCGGCCGTTCGGGTATCACGGCCATCACCAAGTTTGACGCCTCGGCCATGGCGTGCAAGATTGCCGGCGAGGTCAAGCATTTCGACCTGGAGTCCTATGTCAGCGCCAAGGAAGCGCGCAGCATGGACACCTTCATTCACTACGGCATTGCTGCGGCCGATCAGGCGGTCCGCGACGCCGGCCTGCCGCTGGGCGAGGCCCTGAGCGAAGAGTTGGCTTGCCGCATCGGGGTGGTGATCGGTTCGGGCATCGGCGGCCTGCCCATGATCGAGCAGACGCACGCCGAGTACACCCAGCGCGGACCGCGTCGGATTTCACCGTTCTTCGTGCCGGCCTCGATCATCAACATGATCTCGGGTCATGTGTCGATGCGTTTTGGTTTCAAGGGGCCCAATCTGGCGGTGGTGACGGCCTGTACCACCGGCCTGCACAGCATCGGCGAGGCCGGCCGTCTTATTGAGTATGGCGACGCGGATGTGGTGATCGCCGGTGGCGCCGAATCCACCGTCTCTCCCTTGGGTATTGGCGGCTTTGCCGCGATGCGCGCCCTGTCCACCCGCAACGACGATCCAGCCGCCGCGTCTCGCCCCTGGGACAAGGACCGCGATGGCTTCGTGCTTGGCGAAGGCGCTGGTGTGATGGTGCTTGAGTCGTATGAGCATGCCAAGGCACGCGGCGCCCGCATCTACGCCGAATTGGCCGGAT
>JBILUT010000262.1:0-3370 GCA_044370875.1 Polaromonas sp.
GAAGAGTTTGTCTTCGTGGCGGGGGGTCTGCTTGAGGTGCAGCCCGACCACGTCACCGTGCTGAGCGACACCGCCATTCGTGGCAAGGACCTCGACGAGGCCAAAGCGAACGAGGCGCGCAAGGTGGCCGAAGAGGCCGTTAAGAACGCCAAGAGCGACATCGATCTGGCCAAGGCGCAGTCGGAACTCGCTGTGATGGCGGCGCAAATTGCGGCCTTGCGCAAGTACCGGCAAAAGCGCTGATCGGTTCGCATTTCTCATCCGGGCCGACCCCCTGCGGGGTCGGCTTTTTTTTGGGTGATCTATGGAGACCAGACGGTGATCGACCCGACCACACCCACTAACATAGCTACTGGCGCGACCCGGAGGCGGGCGGGGCCATGCGATCTACCACCCATCTGACCTTGAACGCCTGTCTGTCTGCCTGTCCCATCATGCCTAGACCCAAGCATTCGCCGCCGCAGACCGACACCGCCGATGAGATCGAAGCGGCCTTCTACGAGGCACTGCAGACCGGCGATATCGAGCGACTCATGGCCTGCTGGGCCGACGAGGATGAAATCGTCTGCGTGCACCCTGGTGGTGGCCGGTTGGTCGGTGCCAGTCAGATCCGGGCCAGCTTCGAGGCCATGTTTGCCAACGGCACCATTGCGGCCCGGCCCGAGCTCGTGCACCGGGTGGACATGCTCGGGGCCTGTATGCACAACCTGATCGAGCGATTGGACATTCTCACCCCCGATGGGCCGGCCCAGGCCTGCGTGATTGCCACCAATGTCTACGCTCGCACCGCACAGGGCTGGCGCATGGTGGTGCATCATGCCAGCCCGGGCAGTCCCGCTGAGATACAAGAGCTGCAGCCCTCGCCCTCGGTCCTGCACTGAGCGTCATGCAGTACATCGCACCCTGGTGGCTGCCCGGCGGCCATGCACAGACCATTTGGGCGGCCCGCCGATCACGGTGCCGGGTTGGTGACCCGATGGTTTGGCGCCGGCAGCGCCTGAACACTCCCGATGATGACTTTATTGACGTGGACTGGCTCGACGCCAGCGAGGGCCAGGTGCCCGGCCCGGCCTCGTCGACGCCCTTGCTGGTTTTGTTTCATGGCCTCGAGGGTTCATCGGAGAGCCACTACGCCCAGGCCTTTGCCAGCGTGGCCCGCAGCCGGGGGTGGCGCTTTGCGCTCCCACATTTCCGGGGTTGCTCGGGCCAGATCAACCGGGCGCCACGGGCCTACCACTCGGGCGACCATGAGGAGATTGACTGGATGCTGCGGCAGTTGGGCGCGGTGCACGCGGGCCCGGTGCTGGCCGTCGGCATCTCGCTGGGCGGCAATGCACTCATGCGCTGGGCGGGCCTGAGCGGCCAGGCCGCAAGCCATCGGCTACGGGCTGTCGCCTCCGTCTGTGCACCGCTTGATCTGAGCGCCAGCGGCCACGCTATCGGCCGCGGCTTGAACCGCCACCTCTACACCCCGATGTTTTTGCGCACCATGGTGCCCAAGGCGCTGGCTAAGCTGGCGCAACACCCCGGCCTGTTCGATCGTGAACGCTTGCTGCAGGTGCGCGACCTCTACGACTTCGACGACGTCTTCACCGCACCCCTGCACGGCTTTGCTAACACCGACGATTACTGGCGGCGCGCATCGGCTCTGCCGGTGCTCGGGCAGGTCGCGGTACCGGCGCTCGCGCTCAATGCGCGCAACGACCCCTTCATCCCGGCGCACAGCCTGCCCGGGGTGCAGGATGTCTCTGGCACCGTCACCTTGTGGCAACCACAAGAGGGCGGGCATGTGGGCTTTCCGGTGGCCGACGCATCCTGGCCGGCCTCGCACGTACTGGCCATGCCCGAGGCGGTGGCCGATTTTTTGCAGGCCGCACTCTAGCTCGGCCGAACCACTGCCAAGTTGCAAATCAGCTGAAGCTGGTTGCCGTTCTCGGGTCACAATCGCACAGATCGCGGCGCAAGCTCTGCGGTTGAAACGACATGGACGAGATCGTCAAGGCAGCCCTGGCCAAATGGCCCAACGTACCCGCCTGCTACGGCTGGCTGGGGCTTGATGCGCGCGGCGTGTGGTACATGCGCGATGACAAGGCGCAGGCAGCCGGCCCCTTTGCCGGCCCGGGCAGCAGTCCGGCCAGCCGCGGATCTCAACTCAGGCATGACAAGCTGATCGACTTTATCGGCCGCAACTACGAGGCCGATGCCTCGGGCCAGTGGTACTTTCAGAACGGTCCGCAGCGGGTTTATGTTGAACTTGAAGCCGCTCCGTTTATCTGGCGTGTTCACGACGACCTGTCTGTTGGCAGTCACACCGGCTTGGCGGCCCGGCCGCAACGTTGCTGGCTTGACGAGCAGGGGCGTCTTTACCTTGAGACCGATCTGGGCTTTGGTTTGGTTCATAGCCTGGATATGGTGCAAGCGGCCCATGCGGTGGAGCGGGGCCTGTGGGTCCCCGAACATTTGCCCTTTGGGCAGATGCCCGCGCGCTTTGGCTACTTGATCAGCCCAAGCAGAGTGCGCGTTGCCTCGGCGCAGCAAAAAGCCGGCTGAACGCCGGCTTTTGCGGGGATGATTGCGCTGACGGCTTACTTGGCAGCGGCTGCCTCTGCGGCTTGAGGCGCAGCGGGTTCAGCAAACTTGCCACCTGATTTGTTGGTCAGATAGACCACTGCTCGGCCGATCTCCACATCGCTGAAATCGCCGCCGCCCTGAGCGCCCATGGCGCCCTTGCCCTTGAGGGCCGACTGCCACAGGGCGTCAAAGCCGGTCCTCAGGCGCGGCGCCCAGGCACCCGCATCACCCAGTTTGGGCGCGCCCGCAGCACCTGCGTTGTGACAGGCCGCGCATTGCGCGTTGTAGACCTCTTCTCCCGCCTTCAGCGGACGGTTCGCATCGCGAATTTCAACCGTACCCACCTTGCGCAGGCGCTCAGCCACAGCCTGCTCGGATTGGTCGGATCCTGCCGCAGGCTTGGGGCCTGAAGTCACAAAGTAAACCAGCGCAATGATGGCAAACACCGGAACCACGAACGAATAGAAGACAGTCAGCAGCAATTGGCCGGGGGTCTTGACAGGGCCGGTGTGGTCTTCTTCGTGAGCCGTGTTGTGGTCGTTAGCGCTCATGGCGTCCTCGGGAACTGATCTGAAAAAGGGGTCTGCCACCTCTGAAAGTGGCAACCGCGCATTATAGACCGCCGTCTCTTTGCACCCCAGGCTCGCCGCAAGGGGCCAGACCCCCCCTGCTAGAATGAGCGGCTCGTCGCAGCACGCGCGAGACAGCATGCGGCTGTAGCTCAGTGGATAGAGTATTGGCCTCCGAAGCCAAGGGTCGCTGGTTCGATTCCAGCCAGCCGCGCCAAGAATCAACAACT
>JBILUT010000263.1:0-3352 GCA_044370875.1 Polaromonas sp.
TTTGGCACCGGCGCAGAAGAGGCCGTATCCCGCGAGGGCGATGTGCCTGAGGCGGCTGCCTTGGGTGCAGGGGCATTGGCGGCCGCTGGTGGTTTGCGTGGCTGCTCCGACGGTCTGAAAGCGAGAAACAGCAGGATCAGCAGGGCCCCTCCGCTGCTGATCAGCAGCCAGGGATGAATGGGTAATGCTTGGACCTGTGCAGCCGCCGGCAGCGCTTGTGTTGTAGCGGCAGGTATGGGCGCGGGCGGGCTCGCTTCTGCGCCCGCCGTTTGTGGTGCACCCGCCTGCGCATCGGCGGGGGTGCTGCTTGAGCCCGAAGTAGCTGGCGCATCGGCGGCACTGCTCGGGGGCGAGGGCGGCGGGGCGAGCGCTGCTTGGCGCAGGGTCTGCAGCTCGGTGCGGGCACGCTCCTGAGTGAGCGCGCGGGCTTGCTCGGCCGTAGGCAGTTGCAGGTGCGCGCCGGCGCTCAGTTGGTGGATCTTGCCCTCGGCAAAGGCGCCGGGGTTGAGGCGAAACAGCGCCACCAGGAACTGTTCGACGCTGACCCCGGCCGGAACCTGTTCGAGGGCTAGATCGATTGCGTTTCGCGCAGCGGGCACCACCATCGCAGTGGGCGGTTGTACCAGGCGCGCTTTCGCACTTGGCGGACTGCCCTTTAAGGCAGGTGTTTCGGCAGTCCCTGCTGAAGTCGTTGTCTCGGAGGCGGGTTTGCCGGCTGGTACTGCAGCTCGAAGGGGCGCGGCCGAGGCGGTTGCCTCCTGCGCCCACGCGCCAGGGCCGTTTGCCAGCAGGGCGCCCGTCAGCGTTACTACCGCAAGCAGCCGGCGCCTGCCATTGCAAGGATGTTGAGGCATAGGTCTGTCAGATAAGTTGGGCCAAACCTTACCACCAAAGCGCCCGGTTACCCCCTCGGTTTTAGCCTTCGAGCAGGATCCGCAGCATGCGCCGCAGCGGCTCGGCCGCACCCCAAAGCAACTGGTCGCCGATGGTGAAGGCTCCCAGGTATTCGGGCCCCATGGCCATCTTGCGGATGCGTCCTACTGGAATCCTCATGGTACCGGTCACGGCCACCGGTGTGAGGTGCGCGAGCGTTGCCTCGCGGGTGTTGGGCACCACCTGCACCCAGGGGTTATCAGCTGCAATCATCGCCTCGATGTCAGCCACCGGCACGTTTTTCTTGAGCTTGAAGGTCAGGGCCTGGCTGTGGCAGCGCATCGCGCCCACGCGCACACAAAAGCCGTCGACTGGCACCGCCGGGCTGCCAAAGCCATCGCCCTGGCCCAGGATCTTGTTGGTCTCGGCCATGCCTTTCCACTCTTCGCGGGAAACGCCGTTACCCAGGTCTTTATCGATCCACGGAATCAACGATCCACCCAGTGGCACTCCAAACTGGGCTGTCTCATCGGCACTCAGGCTGCGCTGCCGGCCGATGACCTGGCGGTCGATTTCCAAAATCGCACTCTTGGGGTCGTCGAGCAGGGCCTTGACTTGCGTATTGAGGGTGCCGAACTGAGTGAGCAATTCGCGCATGTGCTGGGCGCCACCGCCCGATGCAGCCTGGTAGGTTTGGGTGCTCATCCACTCCACCAGACCGGCCTTGTAGAGTGCGCCCACGCCCATCAGCATGCAGCTGACGGTGCAGTTGCCGCCGATCCAGTTCAGGCCCCCTCGGCTGAGGGCATCGCGGATCACCGGCAGGTTGACTGGATCGAGGATGATCACCGCATCGTTCTTCATGCGCAGCGTTGAAGCCGCATCGATCCAGTGACCTTTCCAGCCGGCCGCGCGCAACTTCGGGAACACCTCGGTGGTGTAGTCGCCGCCCTGGCAGGTGATGATGACATCGCAGCGTTTGAGGGCCTCGATGTCATGGGCGTCTTTGAGTGTGCGCTCATTCTTGGCCATGGCGGGGGCCGGGCCACCCGCATTGGAGGTGGAGAAGAAGACTGGTTCGATCACATCGAAGTCGCGCTCGGCTTGCATGCGGTCCATCAGGACCGAACCGACCATGCCGCGCCAGCCAACCAGGCCGACAAGATTTCCGGAGAGTTTCATGGTGATGCCCTTCAAAAGTTCAACAGGTACAGGCCTTTGAACCCGGCTCATCGAGCCGGCAGGGCACGACGAACCGGGCTGGATCAGCCTTTGGTGGTCGTGGTTTTGATGGAGAAACCCGCGTTCATCAGCGACCCAAGCCCGAAGGCTTGAGTCGGAAGTTGGATGCGAGTCTTGCTCATGAGCATGATTCTATCAAGCCTCTTGACGGGGTCCTGACACGCCTGCACAGGCAGGGTCACGCGCAGAAATTGGGGTCAGACACCGATTTCTTTTGGTTTTACTTTTCCAGGCCGGTGCGCTGCCCCGCCGTACCCGACTCCGCGAATGTCCCCCGAGGCAGCTGGAGCTGCCTCTCCTCCTTTATTTCGCTGCGCCGGGCACGGCGTGTCAGTGCACGGGAGCCGCCGGGGGATTGCAGGTCGTGACATTGGGGTCAGACACCAATTTTCGGGGCTGGGAGTGACGGGGTGTTCTGCGCAGCGAAATAAAGGAGGAGGGCCGGCAGGGACGGCCCGGGGGACATTCGCGGAGGAGAGCACCCCGGCGCTCCCAGCCTGCCCACGGCATGTCCCGACCCCATAGCACCCGACCCATTCAATCGCAGCGCTCCCCGCGCAAGAAGCAGGACCTCCTATCCCCCAAGATCGCCCGCGACCGCTTCCATCTTGGTGCACACATCCGACTACTTTGATCGGACATGAACTTTTCTTGTGCACAAAACGGGTCACCAGCCCTTGATTGGGGAGGATTCCCTCCCAAAGCAGGGCGATAGAGCCGCGTCCGATCAGGCTCGCTGTTTGCTAAGGAGCTTGCAACCCATTTCTTTGAGGTGATCCATGAGCTCATTCTTCGACCCGTACAACGCCGATAAACCGCTTCTGATGCGCTGCAGCTGCGGTCGCCATGCGTCTGCCGCCGAGCACCAGCGTGAGCTCGACGCCCAAGCGGCTGCGCAAGAGCTGACCAAACGAAGCCAGACCAGCGAGTTCGAGGCCTACAGCAACGAATTCATCCAGGCCAGCCTGGTCAAGTCGCTCTTCCCGCAGGACGAAGTTCGCCGGCGCTTTTTGCGTGCCGTCGGCCGCAGCACCGCCATGGCGGCGATCTCCAGTGTCTTGCCGGTGGCCAGCCTGCAGGCCATGGCTCAGGAGCGTGGACAGCTTGAAAAGCGCAATCTGAAGGTGGGCTTCATTCCGATCACCTGCGCCACGCCTTTGATCATGGCCCACCCCCTGGGCTTTTACAAGCGCGAGGGCCTGGACGTGGAGGTGGTCAAGACGGCCGGCTGGGCGCT